>NZ_WWIC01000248.1:0-39228 GCF_009872555.1 Streptomyces sp. SID5643 | reverse complement strand
AGCAGGATGCCGCCGTAGGGGACCTGGCTGCGGCTCATCACGGAGGTGAACTTCGGCGCGGATCCGGCCATGGCCATGGAGCGCAGGATGCGGCCGGTGGAGTACAGGCCGGAGTTGAGGGAGGACATGGCGGCGGTGAGGACGACGAGGTTCATCACGCCGCCGGCCGCGGGCACGCCGATGTTGGACAGCACCGTCACGAAGGGGCTCTCACCGGCGGTGTACTTGTTCCAGGGCAGCAGCATCGACAGCAGTACGACCGAGCCGACGTAGAAGAGGCCGACGCGCCACATGATCGAGTTGATCGCCTTCGGCATGATCTTCTCGGGGTTCTCGGTCTCTCCCGCCGCGACGCCGACCAGCTCGACGGAGGCGTAGGCGAAGACGACGCCCTGGATGATCAGCAGCATGGGCAGCAGGCCGTGCGGGAAGATGCCGCCGCTGTCGGCTATGAGGGACGGGCCGGGGGTGTGGCCGTCGACGGGGTGCTGGGTGACCAGCAGGAAGATGCCGATGCACATGAAGACGACGAGCGCGCCGACCTTGATGATCGCGAACCAGAACTCCAGCTCGCCGAAGATCTTCACCGAGATCAGGTTCACGGTGAGCACCACGGCCAGCGCGATCAGCGCGATGATCCACTGCGGGATGTCGGAGAACATGCCCCAGTAGTGGGTGTAGGTGGCGACGGCGGTGATGTCGGCGATGCCGGTGGTCGCCCAGTTGAGGAAGTACATCCAGCCGGCCGTGTAGGCGCCCTTCTCCCCCATGAACTCACGGGCGTAGGAGACGAAGGCACCGGAGGAGGGCCGGTACAGCACCAGTTCGCCCAGGGCGCGCACGACGAGGAAGGCGAAGAGACCGCAGACCGCGTAGGCGATGAAGAGGGAGGGGCCGGCGTCGGCGAGGCGGCCGCCCGCGCCGAGGAAGAGGCCGGTGCCGATGGCTCCGCCGATGGCGATCATGTTGACATGCCGGGACTTCAGAGACTTGCTGTAGCCCGCGTCTCCGGCGTCGACATGGATGGAACGTTTCTGCACCTCGTCGTGCAGGGACTGCTCGCTCACGCCTCGGTTCCGCCTTCCATGGGGGTTTCCGTGGGGGTGTCCGTGCGCGAGGGGCGCACGATGTCGGTGAGGGTGGTCTCGACGCGGTCGAGGTGGTGGGCCATGGCCTCCACCGCGTCGTGTTCGGAACCGTCGGTCAGCGCCTCGACGATCGCCCGGTGCTCGCGGTTGGACTGCTCGCGGCGGCCGCCCAGCTCGTTGAGGAAGGCGGACTGGCGGGCCAGCGCGTCCCGGATCTCCTCGATGACCCGACGGAAGACCGGGTTCTGGGCGGCCTCGGCGACGGCGAGGTGGAACAGCGTGTCCATGGCGACCCACGCGGTGGTGTCCGTCTCCCGCTCCATCCGGTCCAGCAGGTGGGCCAGGTGGTCGAGGTTCTCCGGGGTGCGGCGCAGGGCCGCGTACCCGGCGACCGGGATCTCGACGTGGCGGCGCACCTCCAGCAGGTCGCTGGCCGCGTAGTCGCCGAAGGTGGGGTCCTCGACGGTACTGGCCACGACGAAGGTGCCCTTGCCGGTCCTGGACACGGTCAGGCCCATGGTCTGAAGCGCCCGCAGCGCCTCGCGCAGCACCGGCCGGGAGACCTCCAGGGCCCGGCACAGCTCCGCCTCGGAGGGGAGCTTGTCGCCGATGGCGTACTCGCCCCGTTCGATGGCGCCGCGCAGGTGCGCCAGCACCGCTTCCATGGCACTGACGCGTCGCACAGGCTGTCCGGCTGTCCGGCTGTCTGACAGGTTCACGGGAGTGATACTCCGGGCGACGGCTCTGGCTGTCAAGGGTGGAGCACCCCCCGAAGGGGCGCGGGGAACTGCGCGACGAGCCACGGCGGCGCCGCAGACAGCCGACGGCGCCTCCCGGCAGAACACTCAGCTGTGCAGCACACCCGCCCCGAGCAGCCCGGACAGCAGCACTCCCACCACGATCCGGTAGATCACGAACGCGTTGAACGAGTGCTTGGCGACGAACTTCAGCAGCCAGGCGATGGAGGCGTACGCCACGACGAACGAAACGACCGTGCCCACGGCGAGCGGGGCGGCGCCCACCCCCGTGCCCAGGGCGTCCTTGAGCTCGTAGAGGCCGGCACCGGTGAGCGCGGGGATGCCGAGGAAGAAGGAGAGCCGGGTGGCGGCCACCCGGTCCAGGTCGAGGATCAGCGCGGTGGACATGGTGGCGCCGGAGCGCGAGAAGCCGGGGAAGAGCAGGGCGAGGATCTGGGAACTGCCGACCAGCATCGCGTCCTTGAACGAGGTGTCGTCCTCGCCCCGCTTGTGCCGGCCCATCTGGTCCGCCGCCCACATCACGCCGCTGCCGACGATCAGCGATGCGGCTACCACCCACAGCGAGGCGAGCGGGCCTTCGATCAGCGGTTTGGCGGCGAGTCCGACGGCGACGATCGGGATCGTCGCGCCGATGACCCACCAGGCGAACCTGTAGTCGTGGTGGTACCGCTCCTCGCGATCGCGCAGGCCTCTCCCCCAGGCGGAGACGATCCGCACGATGTCCTTGAAGAAGTACACGAGCACCGCGGCGATCGCGCCCACCTGGATGACGGCCGAGAACCCGACCACGGCGGTGTCGCCGACGGGGATGCCCATCAGCCCCTCGACGATCTTCAGATGGCCGGTCGAGGAGACGGGCAGGAACTCGGTCACCCCCTCGACGGCTCCGAGGACGACGGCCTGACCGACGCTGATGACGCTCATGGGATCCAGTTCTGCTCGGGGGCTGGAGCGGAGGGGACCGTCCTACTACACCCGGACGAGAACGGATCTCACGGACGCGTCTCACCCACCCGCCAGAACCGCCCCCGCGCAGGCCGCGGCCAGACCGGCCGTCATGCTGACCGCGACGTTGAGGGCGGCCTGGAGACGTGCCCCGGTCTCCGCCAGCCGCAGCGTCTCGTAGGAGAACGTCGAGTACGTCGTCAGGGCACCGCACAGGCCGGTGCCGAGCAGCAGCTGGAGGTGGGTGGCGGCTCCGGTGAGCAGGCCGAGGACCAGGCAGCCGGTCACGTTCACCGTGAAGGTGCCCCAGGGGAAGACGGAATCGTGCCGGGCCTGGACCGCCCGGTCGGTGAGGTAGCGCAGCGGGGCACCGATCATCGCACCGCAGACGACCAGCAGCCAGTTCACAACGACCTCTTACCCTTCGTGTCCGCTGTGCCGGGATCGTCCCCGCGTCCGGCGTACCGGATCACCTCGCAGTCCTCCAGGGTGACGAGCCCCTCGGTGACGATGTCGTCGAGTTGCGGGAGGAACGCGCGGACGCGTGGCGCGGTGTCGACGATCACGACCGCGATCGGCAGGTCCTCGCTCAGGGACAGCAGCCGCGAGGTGTGGATGAGGGAGGACGCGCCGAAGCCCTCGATGCCGCGGAAGACGCTGGCACCCGCGAGGCCCGCCGCGTGGGCCCGGTGGACGATCTCGGAGTACAGGGGCCTGTGGTGCCAGGTGTCGCTCTCGCCGATGAGGACGGTCAGGCGCAGGGCGCTGCCGGTGAGTCCCGTCATGGCTGCCTCCCTTTCAGGACGCGGCGGGTCGTCCCGGCCGCGAGCCACACCGCTGTGAGCGCCGCGAGCGGGGTCGCGGCGAGGTAGGCCAGACCGGTGCCGGCCTGGCCGCCGTCGATGAGTCTGCGGATGTCGACGGCATAGGTCGAGAAGGTGGTGAAGCCGCCCAGGACGCCGGTGCCGAAGAAGGGGCGGACGAGCGCGTGGGCGGGCCGGATCTCGGTGATGACCACCATGAACACGCCGATCACGGCACAGCCGGCGATGTTGACCCAGAGGGTCGTCCAGGGGAAGCCCTTGGGGGGCGTGGTCCACCAGAGGGAGGCCGCGTAGCGGGCGGTCGCGCCCACTCCTCCACCGAGCGACACGACGGCGACGACGGGCGCCTGGGACCGCCAGGAGGGCGGACGCCGGACCGGAAGGCGCAGGCGCTCTTCGGGGGCTGTCATGGTGGTACGTCTCCTACTCGCCGGGGCCCGGGTCGTGCGGGCACGTGCCGTCGCAAGTAGGGACCGTTGGCGGCGTCACTGCCGCGGTTCGGGTACGGCGGGCCCCACCGCCGCGCCGCGGTGGATGCCCGCGGCCGCGTTCAGGTTAACCCCGGCAGCGGAGCGGGGTCATCTCGGGGCGGGTGCCGCGCAGACCGCCACGCCCCGTTCCCGGACGCTGCCCAGGACGAGGTGCCCGGCCGCTTCGCACACGCTGGTGGCCATGCGGTAGCCGGAGTGACGGCAGGCCAGGTGGTGGACGACGCGGCCCTGGTCGTCGAAGGCCATGACGCCGACCGTGCCCGTGGGGCGGAAGGGCGCGCGCACGGCCAGGCGCGCGGCGGCGGCACGGACGCCGGGCGCACCGCGGTGGAGCCGGTCGAGGGCCGGGACGCGGGGCCCGGCGAGCGCGACCCAGACCGGTCCGCCGGGCGCGGCGCGCCAGAGGTTGTCGGGCATGCCCGGGAGGTTCTCGGCGAACGGCTCGCTCCGCCCGGACTTCGGCCCGGTGAGCCAGTGGCGCAGGAGCCTTCGGGCGCCGGTCTCGGCGACGACGAGGAAGGACTCGTCGCCGCCGGCGGCGACCCCGTTGGCGAACTGGAGGCCGTCCAGCACCACCTCGGGTGTGTCACCGCCGGGCGCGAGCCGCAGCAGCCGTCCGGTTCCGGTGTGTTCGACGATGTCGCCGATCCAGTGCTCCAGCGGGTACCGGCGGCTGGACACGGTGAAGTAGACGCTGCCGTCGGAGAGGGAGACGGCGTTGCTGCAGAAGCGCAGCGGCTCCCCCGCCACCGAGTCGGCGAGGATCCGGACCGTGCCGTCGTCGGTGCCGACGCGCAGCAGTCCGCGTTCGGCGTCGCACACCAGCAGGTCGCCGTCCGGGAGGAGTTCGAGCCCGAGTGGCCTGCCACCCGTCTCGGCGATCACCTCGGCGCGGGCCGCGACCGGGTCGGCGAGGGCGTCGAGCCGCAGGACGCGGCCGTCCGCCACGCCGGTGAGGACCCGGCCGCGCGGGTCGGCGACCACGTCCTCGGGGCCGGGGCCCACCTCGACGTAGTGGCGTGGGACGAGTGCCGTGGGGCGGTTCATCGCGCGCGTGTCCTTCACCGTCGGGGGCGATACCGCTGTACCCGGTCGCCTACCAGCCCTTCTCAAACATCCGGGCGACCTCCGCGATCCGCATGTCGTCGCGGTGGTAGCGCACGCGGCCGGCGGACCTGCTGGTGCGCACCATGCCGGTGGCCTCCAGCAGCCGGAGATGGGTGACGGCGACCGGGCGTGGCAGCGAGAACCGCTCGGCGACGGCGTCCGCTGTGACACCGTCCGCCGAGGCCCGGGGTTCCTTCAGCCAGGCCAGGATGCGCAGCCGCGTCTCGTCCGTGGGAGTCCTCAGCATGTCGTGCCCCTGCCTCGCGGCTTCGCCCTCTCACCGCGTCTTCCCACTGTCTCGCAGTCGATGCCGCCACGTCCGGGGTTCGGCAGCGTTGACCGATACCGAACTGCCGTACTGCAAAGTGGAGTTCGGAGGGGACGTGGCAGGAGAGGGGAGGGGCACGGAAGCCGTGCCCCTCCCCCGCGCACTCAGCGGTGCCGGAACCAGGACATCGACGAGAGCGCCCGGTCGTCGTAGCCGAACAGCGCCTGGTTCTCCCACGCGTTGCCGGAGGCCGCGTCGGTCGGGTCCCAGCCGTTGCCGTTCACCGCGGTCCAGGTCGCCTCCCAGTAGAAGATGCCCAGGCCACGGCCGTTCGGGACGGCCTCCACGATGCTCATCATGTCGTTCATCCACCGGGTCTGGCCGGTCACGCTCGCCGGGTAGCCGGGGACCAGTTCGGCACTGGTGTCGATGATGTTCTCGTGGGCGTCCTCGCTGTCGAGGCGGAACGGGTAGGCGGTCTCGGCGACGAAGACCGGCTTGCCGTAGCGGGCGGCCGCGTCGTCGAGGGTGGTCTGGAAGTCGGCCAGGGTGCCGTGCCAGTAGCCGTAGAACGACAGGCCGATCGCGTCGAACCTGACGCCGTTGGAGCGCGCGCTGTCGAACCACCAGCGGGTGCCCTCCAGGTCACCGCCCTCGGCGAGGTGCAGCGCCACGGTGGTGGACGGGTTGACCGCCTTGACCGCGTCGTAGCCCGAGTTGAGCAGACCGGCCAGCTGCGTCCAGTTGGAGGTGGATCCCTCGTTCCACAGCATGCCGCCGTTGATCTCGTTGCCGACCTGGACCATGTCGGCGGTGGTGCCCTGCGCCTTCAGGGCGTTCAGCACGTCGTACGTGTGGTTGTACACATCCGTCTTCAGCTGACCGTAGGAGTGGCCTGCCCAGGCGGCGGGCTTGTCCTGGCGTCCCGGGTCGGCCCAGAAGTCCGAGTAGTGGAAGTCCACCAGCAGCTTCATGCCCTGGGCCTTGACGCGCTTGGCCGTGGCCAGGACGCGGGCCTTGTTGTTGTAGCCGTCGGCCGGGTTCACCCAGACCTTGAGGCGGGCGTAGTTCATGCCGGACGACTTGAGGACGGACAGCGGGTCGGCGGCGGTGCCCGAGCCGTTGCGGTAGACGCCGCCCCTGGCCTCGCTCTTGGCCAGCGACGAGATGTCGGCACCCTTGACCGACGTACCGGTCGTGCCGGACGTGAAGGTCAGGTCGTCGACATTGATCCAGTTGCCCGCGTTGGCGTCACTGTTGACGCTGATCGTGCACTGGTTGCCGGTCACCGTGACCGGCACGACGATCCGGAGCCACCCACTGGCGGAGACCGGCAGGTCGGTGCGCTGTTCGGTGCCGCCGCAGTTCTTCAGCGCGAGGTACGCGGACTTCTGCCCGCCGCCGGAGCGCACCCAGGCGGTGAGCTTGTAGTTCCCGTTGGTGAGTCCGGACAGGTACTGGTAGGTCTCCACCTTGTAGGCCGAGGAGGACCAGTGGCTGAGGCGGTGGCTGCCGCCGTGGCCGCCGGGCTCCGTGAACGAGGCGCCGGTGTCGCCGTACTCGGACCAGCCGCTCGGTGTCGCGGCACCCGCTCCGTCGGCTTCGAAGCCGCCGTTGGTCAGGGTGCTCGCGGCGTGGGCGGAGGTGGCGGGCAGCGCGGTGAGGGCCAGTCCTGCGGCGAGCGGGAGCAGCAGGGCCCTGAGGGTGCGTCTGGGATGGAACATCATCGTCCGTCGTCCCTTCGACGTGGGAGATGGGGGGGCCTCACCAGGAGGTGAGTCCAGGGGCGGGGCCCCCCGCCCGCGGCTCGTGGCTCGCGCGGGCGGAGGGAGTCGGTTCAGCCGTCGAGCCGGACGACCCGGACGGCTCCGGCCGGGACCGCGAGGCGGCCGGCGGCACGGTCACCGGTCAGCAGCTCGGTGCCGGGGGTCTCCAGCGGCACCTTGGCGTCGGAGCCGGTGTGGTTGACGGCGAAGAGGTAGGTGCCCGAGGCGCCGGTGCGGCGGACCACTTCGACGTCCCGGGGCAGATCGGCGCGCGGGGCGAGTCCGGCGTCCTCGCCCGCCCGGCCGAGCAGCGCGTCGAGGCCGTCGGCGCCGAGCCGGGTGGAGACGTACCAGGCGGTGCCCTCCCCGAGGCGGTGCCGGGTGACGGCGGGCAGGCCGGCGGCCGGGCCGTCGGCGTAGGCCGAGACGGTCTCGGCGCCGCGCGGCACGACGAACTCCGTCCACACGTCGGCGGACAGCTCTGTCCCGTCGGGGCCGGTGACGCGCACCCGGTCACCGGGCAGCAGCGGGGAGAACTCCTCGACGGTGAGGCCGAGGACGTCCCGCAGCGGGCCCGGGTAGGCGCCCTCGTGCACGGCGTCGTGCTGGTCGACGATGCCGGAGAAGTAGGAGACGACCAGCGTGCCGCCCTGCTCGACGTAGGCCTTCAGGTTGCGCCCGGCCGCCTCCGTCATCAGGTACAGGGCCGGTACGACGACAAGGGGATACCTCGACAAGTCGGCTTCCGGGTGGGCGAAGTCGACGGTGAGGTGGCGGTCGTAGAGGGCCTCGTAGAAGGCGTCGGCGCGCTCGCGGGCGTCGTGGTCGACGCTCGGGCGCCAGTCGAGGGTCTGCGCCCACCACGAGTGCCAGTCCCAGAGCACGGCCACGTCGGCTTCGGTGCGGGTGCCGCGGATCTCGCTCAACGCCTCGATGTCCGCCCCGAGTTCGACGACCTCGCGCCACACGCGGGTGTCGGTGCCGCCGTGCGGGAGCATCGCCGAGTGGAACTTCTCGGCGCCGCGCCGGGACTGGCGCCACTGGAAGAACAGGGCGCCCTCGGAGCCGCGCGCCACATGGGCCAGTGAGTTGCGGGCCATCTGGCCGGGGGCCTTGGCGGGGTTGCGGGCCTGCCAGTTGACGCCCGAGGTGGAGTGCTCCAGCAGCAACCAGGGGGCGCCGCCCGCGACGGACCGCGTGAGGTCGGCGGCCATCGCCAGGTTGACGTGGGTGCGGCGGCCGTCGGTGATCAGGTAGTGGTCGTTGGTGACGAGGTCGACCTCGCGGCCCCAGGCCCAGTAGTCGACGGAGTCGCACTGGCTCAGGGCCGTCATGAAGTTGGTGGTGACCGGGACACCGGGTGAGAGGCGGTGCAGGATGTCCCGCTCCATGCGGAAGTTCTCGAGCATGGTGGCGTCGGCGAACCGCTTGTAGTCCAGCGCCTGGCCGGGGTTGACGGCCGCGGGGGTGAGCCGGGGCGGGTTGATGTCCTCGAAGGCGGCGTAGCGCTGGCCCCAGAAGGCCGTTCCCCAGGCCTCGTTGACCGCGTCGACCGTGCCGTAGGTGGTCGCCAGCCAGCGGCGGAAGTGGGCGGCACAGGAGTCGCAGTAGCAGGCGGAGACGGGGACGCCGTACTCGTTGTGGACGTGCCACATCGCCAGGGCCGGGTGGTCGCCGTAGCGTTCGGCGAGCTTCGTGGTGATGGCCGCGGCGGCGGTGCGGTAGTCGGCGTTGCTGTGGCAGATGGCAGCGCGGGAGCCGAACTCGTAGCGCACGCCCTCGGCCGTGACGGGCAGTGCCTCGGGGTGGGCCCGGTAGAACCAGACGGGCGGGACGACGGTGGGGGTGCCGAGGTCGACGCGGATGCCGTGCTCGTGCAGCAGGTCCAGGAGCCGGTCCAGCCAGCCGAAGTCGTAGCGGCCGGGTGAGGGCTCCAGCAGCGCCCAGGAGAAGATCCCGACGCTCACCATCGTCACGCCGGCCTCCCGCATCAGCCGGACGTCGTCCTGCCAGACGTTTTCCGGCCACTGCTCGGGGTTGTAGTCCCCACCGAAGGCGAGCCTGGTGAGGCCCCTGGGGGTGGTCTCCGGCATGGAAGGTCTCCCGGTCGATCGACAGAATTGGGAACGTGCACACACAGCTGCGCAGCACGGAGGCCAACATAACCGCACAGCAACAACCATTGACAAGTGTCCGGGATGTTTCTCTACTGTGAACGCTCACAGAAGCGTGGCAGGCCCTCGCAGCAGGCGAGGGCCCCAGGTCAGGGGAGAGATCCATGCCGTACACGAAGCGCCGCCGCCTCGTGAGAACCGCCGTCGCCATAGCCCTCGGCGCCACCACCCTCGCCGCCTGCGGCTCGGAATCCGCAGACGGCGACACCGAGTCGGGCCCGGCCTCGCTGACGTACTGGACGTGGACGCCCGGCATGGACAAGGTCGTGGACCTCTGGAACAAGGGACCGGGCAAGAAGGACCGCATCACCGTCACGGTGAAGAAGCAGGCGTCCGGTGACACTCTGGTCACCAAGATCCTCACCGCGCACAAGGCGGGCAAGGCGCCCGACCTGGTGCAGGCGGAGTACCAGGCGCTGCCCACGCTGGTCAGCAACGACGCGCTCGCCGACATCTCGAAGGACGTCGGCGAGGCGGAGGGCAGGTTCGCCGACGGCGTCTGGCAGCAGACGACCCTCGGCACGGACGCGGTCTACGCGGTCCCGCAGGACATCGGGCCGATGATGTTCTACTACCGCGAGGACCTGTTCAAGGAGTACGGCCTGACCGTGCCGACGACCTGGGACGCGTTCGCCGAGACCGCCCGCAAGCTGAAGAAGGCGGCTCCGGAGAAGGACCTCACCACCTTCTCCGCCAACGACTCGGGCCTCTTCGCGGGCCTCGCCCAGCAGGCGGGCGCCAAGTGGTGGACGACGTCCGGCGACCAGTGGAAGGTCGCCATCAACGACGCGGCGACCCAGAAGGTCGCGACGTTCTGGGGCGGCCTGGTGAAGGAGGGCGTCATCGACAACCAGCCGATGTACACGCCCGCCTGGAACAAGGCGCTCAACACCGGCAAGCAGATCGCCTGGGTCAGCGCCGTGTGGGCGCCGGGCACCCTGACCACGGCCGCGCCCGACACCAAGGGCAAGTGGGCCATGGCCCCGCTCCCGCAGTGGTCCGCGAGCGACAACAGCACCGGCAGCTGGGGCGGCTCCTCCACCGCCGTCACCACCGACTCCGAACACCGGGCCGCCGCCGCGAAGTTCGCCACCTGGCTCAACACCGACCGCGAGGCCCTGAACGCGCTGGCGAAGGAGAGCGGCATCTACCCTGCCGCCACCAACGCCCAGACCAGCGGCGCCTTCCTCAAGCCGCCGGCCTACTTCGCCAACCAGGCCGACTTCTACACCAAGGCCGCCGACATCGCGGAGACCACCGCGCCCTCCGCCTGGGGCCCGAACGTGAACGTCGCCTACACCACGTTCAAGGACGCCTTCGGCGCCGCGGCGAAGAGCAAGTCGGACTTCGGCGCCGCGCTGGACGAGATGCAGGCCGACACCGTCGCCGACATGAAGAAGCAGGGCTTCGAGGTCGCGGAGTGAAAAGCACGGAACGCCGGCGGTCGTACGGGGTCAAGGGGGCCCCGTACGCCCACCCGTCTCCCACCACCACCCTCGAACGAGCGCGAAGCGCCCCCTACTTCTTCCTCCTCCCCGCGGTACTGCTCTTCGCGCTGTTCTTCGCACTGCCCATCGGCTACGCGGTCTGGCTCAGCTTCCGCAAGGTGAAGGTGTCGGGCCTCGGCCTCGGCTCCGGCGCCCGCAGCGAAGTCTGGGCAGGCCTGGAGAACTACACCGACGCCCTCTCCGACAGCGAACTGCTGCACGGCACCCTGCGCGTGCTCGGCTACGGATGCATCGTCGTACCCGTCATGCTCGGCCTGGCCCTGCTGTTCGCGCTGATGCTCGACTCGGAGAAGGTGCGGCTCGCGCCCGTCACCCGGCTCGCGATCTTCCTGCCGTACGCCATCCCGGGTGTGGTGGCGGCCCTGCTGTGGGGCTTCCTCTACCTGCCGGACGTCAGCCCCTTCTACTTCGTGCTCGACAGGCTCGGGATGCCGCAGCCGGACCTGCTGGACGGCGGGCCGCTGTTCCTGGCCCTGTCGAACATCGCGGTCTGGGGCGGCACCGGCTTCAACATGATCGTCATCTACACCTCACTCCAGGCGATCCCGGCGGAGGTCTACGAGGCGGCGAAGCTGGACGGCGCCACCCCGCTCCAGATCGCGCTGCGGATCAAGATCCCGATGGTGTCGCCCTCCCTGGTGCTGACCTTCTTCTTCTCGATCATCGCGACGCTCCAGGTGTTCAACGAACCGACCACCCTCAAGCCGCTCACCAACTCGGTGTCCACGACGTGGAGCCCGCTGATGAAGGTGCACCGGGACGCCTTCGGCGAGGGTGACATCCACGGGGCCGCGGCGCAGGCCGTGATCATCGCCTTCGCCACACTCCTCCTCTCCTTCGGCTTCCTGCGGGCCGCGAACCGTCGCCAGAAGCAGGAGGCCGCCCGATGAGCTCCCTCGCCGTCCCCCAGACCGAGCCGGTGGCGGGCAGCACGCCCGGCACCGTCCGAGGCCGCCCGCCGCTGCGCCGCCGGATCGCCCTGATCCCCACCGTCACCCTGCTGCTGGGTGCGCTTTACTGCCTGCTCCCGGTCGCCTGGGTGGTCATCGCCGCCACCAAGTCCGGGCGGGAGCTGTTCTCCACGTTCACCTTCCTGCCGGGCACGGGCCTCGCCGGCAACATCCGGGACCTCAACGCCTACCGCGACGGCGTCTACTGGCAGTGGATGGCCAACTCCGCGCTGTACGCCGGTCTCGGGGCCCTGCTGTCGACGTGCGTGTCGGCGATCAGCGGCTACGCACTCGCGGTCTACCGTTTCCGCGGTCGCGAGACGCTCTTCAACGTACTGCTCGCGGGGGTGCTGATGCCGCCCGTGATCCTGGCCGTCCCCCAGTACCTGCTGCTGGCGAAGGCCGACCTCACCGACTCGTACCTGTCCGTCCTGCTGCCGCAGATCCTCTTCCCGTACGGCGTCTACCTCGCGCGGATCTACGCCGCCGCCGCGGTGCCCGCCGACGTGATCGAGGCCGGGCGCATGGACGGGGCGAACGAGTGGCGGATCTTCACGCGCATCGCCCTGCCGATGATGATCCCCGGGATGGTGACGGTGTTCCTGTTCCAGTTCGTGGCGATCTGGAACAACTTCCTGCTGCCGTACATCATGCTCAGCGACGACGAGAAGTTCCCGATCACGCTCGGCCTGTTCACCTTGCTGGAGCAGGGCGCCAACACCCCCGCGCTGTACACCCTGGTGATCACGGGGGCCTTGCTCGCGGTGCTCCCGCTGGTCGCCCTCTTCCTGGTCATCCAGCGGTTCTGGAGCCTGGATCTGCTGTCGGGAGCCGTAAAGTCGTGACCGTGAACGCTACGGGAGGCAGGCGCAGACCGCCCACGATCCATGATGTGGCGCGCGAGGCCGGTGTCTCGCGCGGCACCGTCTCACGCGTCCTCAACGGCGGGCACTACGTCAGTCCGGCCGCCCAGGAGGCGGTCAACGCGGCCATCCGCAAGACGGGTTACGTGGTCAACCGGCACGCCCGCTCCCTGATCACCGGCCGGTCCGACTCCATCGGTTTCCTGCTCACGGAGCCGCAGGAGAGGTTCTTCGAGGACCCCAACTTCAACGTCCTGCTGCGCGGCTGCACCCAGGCGCTCGCCGCGCACGACATCCCGCTGCTGCTGATGCTGGCGGGCACCGAGGACGAACGGCGGCGCATCACGCGCTACATCACCGCGGGGCACGTCGACGGGGTGCTGCTGGTCTCCAGCCACTCCGGTGATCCCGTCGCCGAGCAGCTGCGCGAGGCGGGGGTGCCGCTGGTGGCGTGCGGGAAGCCGATCGGGCTGGCGTCCAAGGTCAGTTACGTGGCGGCCGACGACCGTGACGGCGCCCGCGACATGGTGCGTCACCTGCTGTCGCTCGGGCGGCGCCGGGTGGGCACGGTGACCGGTCCGCTGGACACCCCCGGCGGTGTCGAGCGCCTCGCCGGCTACCAGGAGGTGCTGGCCGAGGCGGGCCTGGAGTTCGACGAGCGGCTGGTCGTCTCCGGCGACTACAGCCGGGCGAGCGGTGAGGCGGGCGCCGAGCGGCTGCTGGCGCGGGCGCCGGACGTCGACGCGGTGTTCGTCGCCTCCGACCTCATGGCGCAGGGAGTGCTCACGGCCCTGCACCGGGCCGGGCGGCGGGTGCCGCAGGACGTGGCCGTCGGCGGTTTCGACGATTCACCGGCCGCGGTGGCCGCCGGGCCCGAGCTGACGACGATCCGGCAGCCCTGGGACCGCATCAGCACCGAGATGGTGCGGGTGCTGCTCGCGCAGATCGGCGGCGAGGATCCGGCGGCGGTGATCCTGCCGACGGAGCTGGTGAAGCGGGAGTCGACGTAAGGCCGTGAGCAGGCGCCGGGCGCCCGTATGCATGCACGGTCATGGAACCGTGCTCCGGTGTTACCGTTCCCATATGGCGGCGAAGACGGCTGGTGGGCAGCTCGAGGACCGGTGGCGGGACATCCTGTCGGCGCACGCGCGCACGATGTGCGAGATCGACCGGGCACTGCATCCGCACGGCCTCGGCGCGTCCGACTTCGAGGTCCTGGACATGCTCGCGAGCGCGACGCCCGAGGAGGGTGAGCAGTGCCGCGTCCAGAACCTGGTGGGGCGGGTCCACCTCAGCCAGAGCGCGCTGTCGCGGCTGATCGCCCGGCTGGAGAAGGACGGGCTGGTGGCGCGGTCGGTGTGCGCGGAGGACCGCCGGGGTGTGTGGGTCGCGCTGACGGCCAAGGGCCGTGACCTGCACGCCGAGGTGCTCCCGTTGCAGCGGGCGGCACTGACCCGGGCGCTGGGCGAGGAGCCGCCCGGGCCCGGATCGCACCGGTCGCCTTCCTAGACCAGGGCCTGTCGTTTGGATCAGGCCGCAGGAAATCGACGGTGCTGATCAGCGCCGTCGAGCGGGGTCTGGTGCGTGCATCTGCAAGGCGGAGGAGGGCGTCGAAGCGGAGCTTCGGCAACCGACGACAACGCGGCAGATGTGCGTGCCAGACCCCGCGTCTGCGGCGTGATCCAAACGACAGGCCTAGCGCGCCAGCAGGGTGCGCACTCCCTCCGAGGTCAGCGTCAGGCGGTGCTCCGAGCTGCCGTCGATGGTGAGCGACAGGTCGTCGGCCGGCCACTGCGCGGCGAGGGCGCCGAGGGGCACCAGGCGGTAGCGGGAGACGAACGGCAGCAGCCCGGCCATCTCCACCTCGGAGGTGAACACGGGTACCACCGGTTCGCCGCCCGGCTGCTCCAGCACCGGCAGCGCCACCGCCGAGGAGTTGGCGGCGTCCGAGTCGTTGGCGTCGTCGGGCACGGGGATGAGCACGTCGCTGTTGGCGAGCGCGTCCAGAGCCGCCGTGTCCTCGGTGTTCTCGGAGAGGACGTCCAAAGCCCGCTGGGCGGGCGTGGGCGTGGGGTCGTTTGCGGGTGTCTCCATGGCAGATTCCCTGGTAGCGGCGGTCGTACGGCCCGCCCCGGGCATGATCCGCCCCGGGAACGGTCCTGCTCGCGTACCCGAACGGGACCGGGGCAACCCTGGTGGATCTCCGGGGTTCGTGGGAGCTCGGGGGAGATCTCGTGGCGAGCCGGGGGATGCCGGCCGTCGGAAGGCACCCGGGCGGCCGGGGGCTGTTGACCCAAGTTGTGTTACCGGTAACATCACTCTCCGATCCAGCCGTACGCGCCTGTGCCCCCGCCCACCCACCGGTGGCCCTTCCTTCGGAGTCCGCGTGATCGAAGAGCGCGTCGCCCGTCCCCCCTCCGCACCGCCCGGCCCCGTGTTCAGCGGGGCCGCCGTGGTGGCCTCCTGTGTCGGCTTCGTGCTCATCGGGGCGTTGCAGGCGCTGTACGGGCCGGCGATCCCGGCCTTCCGTGCGGAGTTCGGGCTCTCGCCCTCCGCCGCGGGACTGGGGCTGAGTGCCCACTTCGTCGGTGGAGTGGCCGGTGTGCTGCTGTTCGACCGGCTCTACGGCCGGGTCGGCAACCGGCGGCTCCTCGGCAGTTCGTATCTGCTGATGGCCGTCGGCGCCGCCGGCTTCGCGCTGGCGCCGAACTGGCACACCGCCCTGGTGGCGGCCCTGCTCGCCGGGTTCGGCTTCGGTGGCATCGACTACGGCCTCAACCAGCTGTTCGCCGTGGGCTTCGGCCGCCGTTCGACCGCGATGCTCAACATCCTCAACGCCCACTTCGGTATCGGCGCCATCCTCGGGCCCGCCGTGATCGGCGCGGTCGGCTCCGAGCACTACCCGGCCGTCTTCCTCGCCTTCGCCGTCGCCAACCTGCCGCTGCTGCTGTGCCTGAGGGGTGTGCGGAACCAGGTGCCCGCCCCGGCCGGAGAGCAGGAGGGCGGCACCGGCGTGCTCGGGCGGAGCCTCGGCTCCGTGCTCGCCGTCTTCGTCGTCCTCTACGTGCTGCACGTCGGCATCGAGGCCGGTGTGGGCGGCTGGGAACCCACCCATCTGGAGACCGTCGGCTACGGCGCGGGGATCGCCGCGACCGCCACCTCCGTGTACTGGCTGATGATGACCGTCGGCCGCTTCCTGGTCGCCCCGCTCGCCCTGCGCTTCTCCCCCCAAGCCATCATCACCGTCTCCTGCGCGGGCATGACGGTGTGCCTGCTGGCCGGGACCGTCCCGGCCCTCGCGCCCTACGCGTACGCCGGCGTCGGTCTGTTCATCGCGCCGATCTTCCCCACCGGGCTGCCGTGGCTGAACCGCGCCGCACCGCAGGCCCGGCGGGCCGGTGCCCTGGTCATCGCGGCCTCCATGGCCGGCGGTGTCGCCGCGGGGCCGGCGCTGGGCAAGGCCATCGAGTGGTCCGGGGTCCACGCCGTGCCGCTCCTGCTGTGCGGCGTCTCGGCGCTCTGCCTGGCCGCCACGCTCTGGCTGATCCGCGCCACCCGCTCCCGCTGACTCACTCCTCTGTCCCGAAGGGAAGCTTCCACATGCCCGCCCTGACGACGACGTCCGACGGATTCCTGCTGCACGGCGAGCCGTTCCGGATCATCTCCGGCGCGCTGCACTACTTCCGCGTCCACCCCGGACTGTGGTCCGACCGGCTGCGCAAGGCACGGCTGATGGGCCTCAACACGGTCGAGACGTACATCCCCTGGAATCACCATCAGCCCGATCCCGAAGGCCCCCTGGTCCTCGACGGCTTCCTCGACCTGCCCCGGTTCCTCCGGCTCGCCCGGGACGAGGGCCTGCGAGTGCTGCTGCGTCCGGGGCCGTTCATCTGCGCCGAGTGGGACGGCGGCGGCCTGCCCGACTGGCTGACCTCCGACCCGGACATCCGGCTGCGCACCAGCGACCCCCGTTTCACCGGGGCCGTCGACCGCTACCTCGACCTGCTGCTGCCCGCGCTCCGGCCGCACCTGGCCGCGGCGGGCGGTCCGGTCATCGGCGTACAGGTGGAGAACGAGTACGGGGCCTACGGCGACGACTCCGCCTATCTGAAGCACCTCGCCGACGCCTTCCGTGCCCGCGGCGTCGAGGAGCTGCTGTTCACCTGCGACCAGGCCGATCCGGAGCACCTCGCCACCGGAAGCCTGCCCGGCGTCCTGGTCACCGGGACCTTCGGCAGCCGCATCGAGCAGTCCCTGGCACGACTGCGCGAACACCGGCCCGAAGGGCCGCTGTTCTGCGCCGAGTTCTGGATCGGCTGGTTCGACCACTGGGGCGGTCCGCACCACGTGCGGGACGCGGCCGACGCCGCCGCCGACCTGGACCGGCTGCTGTCCGCCGGGGCCTCCGTCAACATCTACATGTTCCACGGGGGCACCAACTTCGGCTTCGCCAACGGAGCCAACCACAAACACGCCTACACACCCACGGTCACGTCCTACGACTACGACGCGGCCCTCACCGAGTGCGGCGACCCGGGCCCGAAGTACCACGCCTTTCGTGAGGTCATCGCCCGCCATGCCACCGTGCCGGACGAACCCGTTCCGGCGCCGGGCCCGAAACTCCCGCCCACGCCGGTCGAGTTGGACAGCCGGGCGGATCTCCTGCCGCTGGCCGGCTCGCTCGCCGCGGCCGTGCGCACCGACGCGCCCGTGACCATGGACGACCTCGGTCAGCGCACCGGCTACGCCCTCTACCGCACCACCCTCCCGGCCGTCGGTGACGGGCTCCTGCACTTCGCCCGCGGGGTGGGCGACCGCGCCCAGGTCTTCGTCGACGGCGCGCCCGTCGGCGTGCTGGAGAGCGAACGTCACGACGCGTCGTTGCCCGTGCGGGTGCCGCGTCCCGGTGCGACGCTGGAGGTGCTCGTCGAGAACCTGGGCGGCGTCAACTACGGCCCCCGCATCGGCGCGCCCAAGGGGCTCCTCGGACCCGTCTCCTTCAACGGCACGAACCTCACGGGCTGGGACTGCCGCCCGCTGCCGTTGGACCCGGACGCACTGCCGTTCGCCCCGGCCGGTGACACGCCGGTCACCGTGCCGGCGTTCCACCGCGGCACCTTCGAGGTCGGCACCCCGGCGGACGCCTTCCTCTCCCTGCCCGGCTGGACGAAGGGACAGGCCTGGGTCAACGGCTTCCACCTCGGCCGCTACTGGAACCGCGGCCCGCAGCGCACGCTGTACGTTCCCGCGCCGGTGCTGCGCCCGGGCTCCAACGAACTCGTCCTGCTGGAGCTGCACGGCAGCACCGCCACCGGCGCCCTGCTCACCGACAGCCCCGACCTCGGCCCGGAGAACACCTGGTGACGCATCTCCTGCGCGTGCCCCCGCCCGCCCCTCCCCCGCCGGCCGGCCAGCTGCCCTTCACGGACGCGCCGGGCGTGCCCGACCCCATCGCGGTCACCGGCCGCCGGTTCACCAGGGGTGGCCGCCCCTGGTTCCCGGTCTCCGGCGAGTTCCACTACTCCCGCTACCCGCACGGGCAGTGGGAGGAGGAACTGCTGAAGATGAAGGCGGGCGGGGTGACCGCCGTCGCCTCCTACGTCATCTGGATCCACCATGAGGAGGTCGAGGGCCGCGTCCGCTTCGACGGCGACCGCGACCTACGGCGCTTCGCCGGACTCTGCGCCCGCCACGGCCTGGACTTCATCCCCCGGATCGGCCCCTGGTCCCACGCCGAGGTACGCAACGGCGGCCTGCCCGACTGGGTCCTGGCACGAACGGGCGCACCGCGCACCGACGACCCGGCCTATCTGTCGCCCGTACGCGCCTGGTTCACGGAGATCGCGGTGCAACTGGGGGGCCTGGAACGGGCGAACGGCGGCCCGATCGTCGCGATCCAGATCGAGAACGAGCTGTACGACCAGCCCGGCCACCTGCGCACGCTGAAGCGCCTGGCCCAGGAGGCCGGGCTGAGCGCGCCGCTGTGGACGTCGACCGCCTGGGGCGGCGTGCAGCTGCCCGGCGACGAACTGCTTCCGCTGTACGGCGGGTATCCCGAGGCGTTCTGGACGGAGGCCGACAGCGGCTGGCCCGACACCTGCCGCAAGCACTTCTTCTTCACCCACGAGCGCGACGACGAGGGCATCGGCGCCGACCTGCGGCCCACGGCCGTACGCGGGGCGGACCCGGCTCCGGCGGACCGCTTCCCCTGGGCGACCTGCGAGTTGGGCGGTGGCATGGCGGTGGCCTATCACCGGCGGCCGCGGGTGGAGGCGGCGGATGTCGGTGCGCTGGCCCTGACCAAGATCGGCTGCGGGTCGGTGTGGCAGGGCTACTACATGTTCCACGGCGGCACGAACCCGGCCGGCGAGCTGACCTCCCTCCAGGAGTCGCACGCCACCGGCTACCCCAACGACCTGCCCGTCCTGACCTACGACTTCCAGGCCCCGCTCGGTGAGTACGGGCAGGTGCGGCCCTCCTACCACGAACTGCGCCTCCAGCACCTGCTGCTGGCCTGTTTCGGGGACCGGATCGCCCCCATGCGGTCCGTGCTGCCCGAGCGGTCGCCGGCCGGACAGCACGACCGGGAGACGCTGCGCTGGGCCGTGCGGACCGACGGCACCTCGGGCTTCCTCTTCGTGACCAACCACCAGCCGCACGAGCCGCTGCCGGACCACCCGGACACGGCCTTCACGGTCGGCTTCCCGCACGCTCCCTCGCTGACGCTGCCGAGCGTTCCCGTCACCGTGCCCTCCGGCGCGTACTTCTGCTGGCCCCTCCGGCTGGACGTGGCCGGGCTGCGGCTGGAGTGGGCCACGGCGCAACCCGTGTGCACCGTCGAGGCGGACGGCCGTACGGTCCTGGTGCTGTCCGCGACGGACGGCATCGCGCCCGAACTCGCCCTGGACGCCGACACGGTGGCCTCCGTCGCCGTGCCGTCCGGGGAGATCACACCGGTCGCCGGGCGGGTGCTGGTCAGCGGAGTGCGGCCCGGCACCGATGCCCTGGTCGAGGTGGAGACCACCGACGGCTCGCGCGTCGGCCTGCTGGTGCTGGACGCGGCGACGGCCCGTACGGTCCACCGCGGCCGGGCGTGGGGTGCCGAGCGGCTGGTGCTGTGCGGGGACGGTGTCGTCTTCGACGGGTACCGAGGCGAGGTGCGGCTGCACGGCCCGGCCGCCGGGACGTCGTTCGCGGTGCTGCCCGCACCGGATGCCGCCCTGGTGGTGGACGGGGCCGGTGTCCGGGAGGCGGCCGACGGTGTGTTCACGCGCTACACGGTCGACGCCGGGACGCCGGCGGGCACGGTCGCGTCCGTCAGATCCGTCAGGCCCGCCGGCCCGGCCCCCGAGCCGGTGACCGGCGTGCAGGGCCGGGCTGGGGTGCCGGACGAGAAGGACGTGGAGGCGGCGGCCGCCGAGTACCGGGTCGACGTACCGGAGGCCCTGCTGCGGGACCCCTCCGGGGTGCTGCTGCGGCTGCGCTGGACGGGGGACCTGGCACGGGCCTACGTGGGAGACGCTCTGGTCGCGGACCAGTTCTGGTCGGGACGGGTCTGGGACATCGGTCTTGACCGGATGCCGGCCCGGGCGCTGCGCACGGAGGGGCTGCATCTGAAGGTGCTGCCGCTCGCCCCGGAGGCGGCCGTGCACGTGCCGGAGCAGCCGGACGGCACCTGGCGGGAGGCACGGGTGCTGGACGCCGCCTGGGTGGTCACCCGTCGCTGGACGGTCCGGACCGGCTGAAGAGGCTCCGGGCCTGCTCCCCGGCCTATGCTGTGCTCCTGCCGGGCGGGTCAGGACCGCCGTACCGACGTCGAGGACATCATCCGCCATGACACCGAGCGCCCCCGACGGCCCTGGGCCCAGGGGCCGAAGCAGGCGCAACTTCGCGGGGGCGCGCCCGGTGATGGCCGACGTGGCCCGCATGGCCGGAGTCTCCAAGCAGACGGTTTCGCGGGTGCTGAACGACCATCCGGCCGTGCGCCGGGAGACACGCGAGGCGGTCCTGGAGGCCATGCGCACGCTCGGCTACCGGCCCAGCCGCAGTGCGCGGTCCCTGGCCAGTGGCAGGACCCGGATGCTCGGCGTCATCTCCTTCGACGCCGCCCGCTACGGGCCCGCCTCGATCCTGACCGCGATCAACACGGCGGCCCAGGAGGCCGGTTACCTCGTCAGCTCCATCGCCCTGGACACGGCCGACCACGACACCGTCGTGGAGGCCGTGAACCGGCTGTCGGCCGAGGGCGCGGACGGCGTGATCGCGATCGCGCCGCAGCTGTGGGTGGGCCGGGCGCTGGCCGGGACGACCGGTCTGGGCACTCCCCTGGTGGTGCTGGAGAGCGCACTCGACGAGGAGACTCCCCTGGTCACCGGCGATTCCCGCACCGGCGCCCGCAAGGCCACCGAGCACCTCCTCGGCCTCGGGCACGCGACCGTGTGGCACATCGCGGGCCCGGCCGGCTGGACCTCGGCCGACCACCGGCTGGCGAGCTGGCAGTCGACGCTCCGGGCCGCGGGTGCCGCCGTACCGGCCCCTTGCGTCGGGGACTGGAGCGCCGACTCCGGCTACGACCTGGGCCGTTCCCTGGCCCGGCGCCCCGACGTGACAGCGGTGTTCGTATCCAACGACCAGATGGCGCTCGGCCTGCTGCACGCCCTGCACGAGGCCGGGCGGTCCGTCCCCGGGGACGTCAGCGTCGTCGGCTACGACGACGTTCCGGAGGCGGCGCACTTCCTGCCGCCCCTGACCACCGTCCGCACCGACTTCGCGGAGATCGGCACCCGTTCACTGCGGCTCCTCCTGGACCGGATCGACGGCCCGGGCGGCCGGCCCCGTGTCGGCACCCTGGTGCCCGTGGACCTCGTGGTGCGGGCCAGCAGCGGTCCCCCACCGGTGCGCTGAGGGGCGTTCGTCAGCCGTCTCCCCCGGCGGCTCGCTGCCAGGCCCCCTCCCTCAGCAGCCGCAACCCGTTCAGGCCGACCAGGACCGTGGAGCCCTCGTGGCCCGCGACGCCCAGCGGCAGCGGCAGGTCACCGGCCAGGTCCCAGACGACGAGTCCGGCGATGAACACCCCCGCGATGACGAGGTTCTGCACGACCAGCCTGCGGGCGCGGCGGGACAGGGCGACGGTGGCGGGGACCGCGGCGAGTTCGTCGCGCACGATGACGGCGTCCGCGGTCTCCAGGGCCAGGTCGGAGCCGGCCCTGCCCATGGCGATCCCGGTGTGCGCGGCGGCCAGGGCGGGTGCGTCGTTGACGCCGTCCCCGACGACCAGCACCTTGCGGCCCGCGCCCTCCATCTCCCGGACGGCGTCCAGCTTGTCCTGCGGCAGCAGCCCGGCGCGCACGTCGTCGATGCCGGCCTCGGCGGCGAGGTGGGCGGCGGCCCGGGGGTTGTCGCCGGTGAGGAGCACCGGGGCGGTGCCGGTGAGCGTGGCGAGGGAGGCGACCGTGGCGGCGGCGTCCGGGCGCAGCCGGTCGGCGATGCCGAGCAGTCCGGCAGGGGTGCCGTCGATGACGACCAGGACGGCGGTGCGGCCGGACTCCTCCAGTTCCGCGACGGCGCCGGGGGTGTCGTCCAGCAGCCGGGCCGGTGCGCCGACAGCGACCGTGCGGCCGTCGACGACGGCGGTGACGCCCACGCCGGGCGCGGAAGTGAAGCCCGCCACGTCGGGCAGGCCGAGGCCGCGCTCGCGGGCGGCGTCCACGACGGCCCGGGCCAGCGGATGCTCACTGGGCCGCTCGGCGGCGGCCGCCAGCGTCAGCACCTCGTCCTCGTCCAGGCCGGATCCGGGCAGCGGCCGCACGTCGGTGACGCGGGGGCTGCCCTCGGTGAGTGTGCCGGTCTTGTCCAGGGCGACCGCGTCCACCTGGCCGAGCCGCTCCATCACCACGGCCGACTTCACGAGGACGCCGTGCCGTCCGGCGTTGGCGATGGCCGACAGCAGCGGCGGCATGGTGGCCAGCACGACCGCGCACGGGGAGGCGACGATCATGAACGTCATGGCGCGCAGCAGTGCGTCGGTGAGCTGTTCACCGAAGGCGAGCGGGACCAGGAAGACGGCCAGGGTCGCCGCCACCATGCCCAGTGAGTAGCGCTGTTCGACCTTCTCGATGAACAGCTGCGTGGGCGCCTTGGTCTCGGACGCCTCCTGCACCATGCGCACGATCCGGGCGATCACCGAGTCGGAGGCGTCGCGCTCCACCCGGATCCTGAGGGCGCCGGTGCCGTTGACGGTGCCCGCGAAGACCTCGTCGCCCCGCTCCTTCGGGACGGGCAGCGGCTCGCCGGTGATGGTCGCCTGGTCCACCTCGCTCGCCCCGTCCAGTACCCGGCCGTCGGCTCCGACACGCTCCCCGGGGCGTACCAGGACGGTGTCGCCGACCGCCAGCTCCTCGACGGACACGGCCCGTTCACCGCCGTCGGGGCCCAGCCGGGTGGCCGTTGCGGGGGCCAGGTCGAGCAGACCACGGACGGAGTCGGCGGTGCGGGCCGTGGCCAGGGCCTCCAGCGCGCCCGAGGTGGCGAAGATGACGATGAGCAGGGCGCCGTCCATGACCTGCCCGATGGAGGCGGCGCCCAGGGCGGCGACGACCATCAGCAGGTCGACGTCGAGGGTGCGCTCCTTCAGCGCCTTGAGCCCTTCCCACCCGGGCTCCCAGCCACCCGTGACGTACGACAGGGCGTACAACGGCCCCCAGGTCCAGGCCGGGGCGCCGGTCAGCTCCAGGGGCAGGGCGAGCAGGAAGAAGGCGGTGGCCGCGGCGGCCCACCGTGCCTCGGGGAGCGCGAGGACGCGGGTACGCCGCCGGGCCACCGCCCCGGGGCGCTCGGGCGTCGTCCGTTCGACCGGCTGCGGTGTGAGGGTGGAGGTCATCGGGGGTCCTTCTGGCGGGGGCGCGTCGGCGCCTCACACCATACAGGAACACATGAAGACCCATTCATGCCTTCATATGGCCGGCTCCCGTCACGGCACAGGCCCCGGTCAGCGCACAGGCACCGCCACGTACTGGTACTCCAGGAACTCGTCGATCCCGACCCGGCCGCCCTCGCGCCCGAGCCCGGACTGCTTGACCCCGCCGAACGGGGCCGCCGGGTTGGAGACGAGGCCGGTGTTCAGGCCGACCATGCCCACTTCCAGGCCTTCGCTGACGCGCAGGCCGCGGTCCAGACCCTCGGTGAAGACGTAACCGACCAGGCCCCAGGGAGTGTCATTGGCTCGGCGGATCACCTCGTCCTCGTCGTCGAAGGTGAGGATCGCGGCGACCGGGCCGAAGATCTCCGTGTCCATCAGGCGGCTGCCGGGGTCGACGCCGGCGAGCACGGTCGGCGGGTAGAAGTTGCCGGGCCCTTCCGGCCTCCGACCGCCCACGAGCACCTCGGCACCGCGCTCCACCGCGTCGGCGACCAGTTCCTCCACCTTGGCGCGTCCGTTGGCGTCGATCAGCGGACCGACGTCCACGCCGCCCCGGGTACCGGGCCCCACCACGAGCGCGCCCATCCGCTCGGCGAGCCGCCGGCCGAACTCGTCGGCGACCGACCGGTGGACGAAGAAGCGGTTGGCGGCGGTGCACGCCTCGCCCATGTTGCGCATCTTGGCGACCATCGCCCCGTCCACGGCCACGTCCAGGTCGGCGTCGTCGAAGACGATGAACGGCGCGTTCCCGCCCAGCTCCATCGAGGTGCGCACGACCGTGTCGGCGCACTGCGCGAGCAACAGCCGGCCGACGGCGGTGGAGCCCGTGAAGGACAGCTTGCGGATCCGGCCGCCGCGCAGCAGCGGTTCGCACACCTCGCCGGCGCGGGAGGTGGTGACCACGTTCAGCACACCGTCCGGCAGACCGGCCTCCTGGAGGATCCCGGCCAGCGCGAGGCTGGACAACGGCGTCTGCGGGGCGGGCTTGAGGATCATCGTGCAGCCCGCCGCGATGGCCGGGCCGATCTTGCGTGTGCCCATGGCCAGCGGGAAGTTCCACGGGGTGATCAGCAGGCAGGGGCCGACCGGGCGGCGGGAGAGCAGCATGCGGTTGCGGCCGTCGGGCAGCAGGCCGTGGCCGCCGTCGATACGGACGGCTTCCTCGGAGAACCAGCGGAAGAACTCCGCCGCGTAGGCCACCTCTCCTCTGGCTTCCTTGAGCGGCTTGCCCATCTCGGAGGTCATCAGGTGGGCGAGCTCGTCGGTGCGGTCCAGGATGAGCTCGTAGGCGCGGCGCAGGATCTCGCTGCGAGCCCGGGGCGGGGTGCGGGCCCAGTCGGTCTGAGCCTGCACGGCCGCTTCCTCGGCGAGCCGGGCGTCCTTCGGCCCGGCGTCGGCGACGTGGCAGAGGATCTCGCCGCTGGCGGGGTCGTCGACGGGCATGGTGGCACCGTCCGCGGCATCCACCCAGGCGCCGCCGATGAACAACTGAGTCAGTACCTCGGTCATGTCGTCTCTCCTGGTTGATCGGCGGCGGGATCGAGCAGTTCGGCGAGGTGCAGGGCGCGGATGCCCTGGTCGCCTGCGAGGTGGTCGATCTGGGTGGCGCAGCTGAACCCGTCGGCGACGACGGGGCGTCCGTCGAGCTGGTCGAGGCGGGGCTTGAGGGCCAGGCCGGCCACGGCCATGGAGGTGTCGTAGTGCTCGGCTTCGAAGCCGAAGTTGCCGGCGAGTCCGCAGCAGCCCTCGGCCTCGTCGACGCCGTCCACGCCCAGGCGGCGCAGGAGGTCGGCGGGTCGGCGGCCCTTGAAGGTGGCGTATTCGTGGCAGTGGGTCTGGAGCACGACGTTCCCGGGCAACGCAGGCGGGCACCAGTCCTGGTCGGCCAGGTCGGTCAGTGCCCCGGTGAAGGTGTGGACGCGGTCGGCGACGCGCCGGGCGGCCTCGGTGCCGAGCAGTTCGGGAACGTCGCGTTTGAGGGCGGCGGCGCAGCTCGGTTCGGCCACGATGACGGGCCGGTCGTCGCCGTCGTCGAGGGCAGCGACGGTGCGGGCCATGATGGTGCGGGCCGTGTCCAGTTGGCCGGTACTGACCCAGGTCAGTCCGCAGCACAGGCCGTCCCGGGGGGTGCAGGGGATACCGGCGTCGGCGAGCACCCGGCTCGCGGCTCCCGCGACCTGGGGACGGAAGGCGCGGGTGAAGCTGTCCACGAAGAGCACTGCCTTCGCGGGCCCTGGTGTCTTCGCCGCCCGGAGGG
Source organism: Streptomyces sp. SID5643 (assembly GCF_009872555.1). Classification (NCBI taxonomy): domain Bacteria; kingdom Bacillati; phylum Actinomycetota; class Actinomycetes; order Kitasatosporales; family Streptomycetaceae; genus Streptomyces; species Streptomyces sp. SID5643. The sequence continues at coordinate 13,311 of NZ_WWIC01000248.1, read as the reverse complement.
TCTTGCGCAGGCTGCGACGCGAGGCGAAGGCGGGGATCCTGCGCCGGGTGGTGACGCCGCCCAGGCGGGCCAGGAGCCTGCCGAGCGGGCCGCGCAGCATCGCGTTGACGGGGCGGGCGGCGTATCCCGCGAGCACCGATGTCTTCGGCAGCCAGCCCAGGGAGTAGTGGGAGCGGGGGCGTAGGCGGCCTTTGTAGTGCTGGTGGAGGAACTCGGCCTTGTAGGTGGCCATGTCGACGCCGACCGGGCAGTCGCTGGAGCAGGCCTTGCAGGACAAGCACAGGTCGAGGGCGTCGCGCACCTCGGTGGAGCGCCAGCCGTCTGTCACTGCCTCGCCGCGGACCATTTCCTGGAGCATGCGGGCCCGGCCCCGGGTGGAGTCGTTCTCCTCGCCCGTGGCCCGGTAACTGGGGCACATCACCCCGCCCGCGTCACTGCGGCAGCGCCCGACCCCGACACACCTCCGCACCGCACCGGCGAAGCCGTCCTCGTCGTGCGGGAAACCGAACGTCGTGTCCACGAGCGGGAGTTCGCGCAGGGCGAGGTCGGCGTCCAGCGGGGCGGGGTGGACGATGACGCCGGGGTTGAGCAGCCCGTCGGGGTCGAAGGTCTGCTTGAAGGCGGCGAATGCGGCGATCATGCGGTGGCTGTACATGACGTGCAGCAGTTCGCTGCGGGCGCGTCCGTCACCGTGTTCACCGGACAGGCTGCCGCCGTGCTCGACGACCAGCGCGGCGGCCTCGGTGAGGAAGCGGCGCATGACCTCCCGCCCCTTGTCGGTTGCCATGTCGAAGTCGATCCGCACATGGACGCAGCCCGCGCCGAAGTGCCCGTACAGCACACCCGTCAGATCATGCGTGGCCAGCAGCTCGCGGAACCCCCGCAGGTAGGCGGCCAGATTCTCCGGCGCCACGGCAGCGTCCTCCCAGCCCGGCCAGGACTCACCGCCATCCACCAGCCGGGCGGCGAGCCCCGCCCCGTCCTCACGCACCCGCCACAACGACCGCCGCTCGGCGGGACTTTCCACCACCCGGCCACCGGTCAGCCGACCCTGGGCCTTGAGCGCATCCAGCAGTTCGGTGGCCCGCTCGTTGACAGAAGCGGCGTCGTCGCCTTCGAGCTCGACGTACAGCCAGGCGCGGCCCTCGGGCAGGCCGGTGACGGAGTCAGGACCGCGGCGGGCGCGCATCGTGGCCACGATCGCCTCGTCCATGCCCTCCACGGCGCTGGGCGCGAAGCGCAGGATCTCCGGCACGTCCTCGGCCGCCGCGACCACATCGTCGTAGCCGAGCGTGAGGAGGGTGGATGCCTGTGCGGTCGCCACCAGGCGGACCGTCGCGGCGGTGACGACCGCACAGGAGCCTTCCGTGCCCACCAGGGCCCGGGCCAGATTGAAGCCGTTCTCCGGCAGCAGATGGTGCAACTGATAGCCCGAGACCTGCCGCGGGACACGCCCCAGCTCCGTCCGGAGCAGCGCCAGATTGTCCCCGACCAGCCGCTTGAGGTCCGCTTCCAGCCGGGCGACGAGAGCACCGTCGCGAGGGTCGACCGGGTGCAGCCCCGAGTGATCGGCCACGGCCCGCACGCCGTCGGCCGTCACGATCTCCAGCGCCACGACATGCCCGCTGGTCCGCCCGTCCCGCACCGACCGGTTCCCGCACGCGTCGTTGCCGATCATCCCGCCCAGCGTGCACCGGCTGTGCGAGGACGGATCCGGGCCGAAATCCAGCCCGTGCAACGCGGTCGCACTGCGCAGCGCGTCCAGCACCACCCCCGCCTCGACCCGCGCGGTCCGCGCGGCCACGTCGATGTCCAGGATCCGGTTCATGTACCGGGAGAAGTCCAGCACCACCCCCGGCCCGACAGCATTGCCCGCCATGCTCGTACCGCCGCCCCGGGCCGTGACCGGCACACCCGCCTCACGGCAGGCCCGCACCACCGCCACCACGTCCTCGGCACTGCGGGGGAAGACCACCGCCCGCGGCGGCACACGATAGTTCGAGGCGTCATACGCGTAGGGGCCCGTCGCCCCGGGGCCGGTCTCCACCCGCAGACCGGGCGCCAGCTCGGTGAGGCGCGCCGTGAGACCCGCCAGGTCGCGGGTGGCGGTGGTCATCGCTCTCCGGCTCCCGACGTGCCGGCCTCGACCGCGTTCGCCCATGCCTGAAGGCCCTCGTCGACGCCCGCCTCGTCGATCACGAGTGCCGGGATCATGCGGACGACCTGGTTCGATGCGCCGCACAGCAGCAGGAGCAGACCCTCGTCGATCGCGGCGCGCTGCACGCGGGCGGCGGTATCGGAGTCGGGGCTCCCGTCCTCCGTGACGAACTCGGTGGCGAGCATGAGGCCGAGCCCGCGGACGTCGCCGATGCCCGGGGTCCGGTCGGCCACGGCCTCCAGGCCCTGGCGGAGCCGCTGGCCCATGGCCTCGGCGTTCTCGACGAGCTTCTCGTCGCGTACGACGTCGAGGGTCGCGCAGGCGGCGGCGCAGGCCACGGCGTTGGCGCCGTACGTGCCGCCCTGCGAGCCGGGCCAGGCCTTGGTCATCAGTTCCTCGGAGGCGGCGATGCCGGAGAGGGGGAAGCCGCTGGCCAGGCCCTTGGCGGTGACGAGGATGTCGGGGGTGACGCCGAAGTGGTCGTGGCCCCAGAAGCGGCCGGTGCGGCCGACGCCGGTCTGCACCTCGTCGAAGATCAGCAGGAAGCCGTGCCGGTCCGCCCGCTCGCGCAGGCCCTCCAGGAAGGCGCGGTTCGCGGGGACGTAGCCGCCCTCGCCGAGGACCGGCTCGACGATGATCGCCGCCGTGTCGGCGGGCGACGAGATCGTCTGGAGGGTGTAGTCGAGTTCCTTCAGGGCGAAGCGGGTGGCGGTCTCCTCGTCCCAGCCGTACCGGAAGGCCGTCGGGAACGGGGTGACGACCACGCCGCTCATCAGCGGCGAGAACCCGGACCGGAAGCGGATGCCGGATGTGGTCATGGAGGCGGCGGCGACGGTACGGCCGTGGAAACCGCCGTGGCAGACGATGACGTTCGGCCGTCCGGTGGCCTGGCGGGCCAGCCGCAGCGCCGCCTCGACGGCCTCGCTGCCGGAATTGGTGAAGAACAGGCTGTCCAGGCCGGCCGGCAGCACCTCGCCCAGCTTGTCGACCAGGCGGCGCAGCGGCTGGTGCATGACGGTCGTGTACTGGCCGTGGATCAGCGTGCCCACCTGCTCCTGCGCCGCCGCCACGACCTTGGGGTGGCAGTGCCCGGTGCTGGTGACGCCGATACCGGCGGTGAAATCAAGGTAGCGGCGGCCGTCCTCACCGTAGAGGTGGACGCCCTCGCCCCGGGCCGCCACGACGGGCGTGGCCTGGCGAAGGTGCGGCGACAGTGCGGTCATGGTGTCTCCCGGCCGTACGACGAGGTCTGGTTGCTGGGCTCAGCTCCGGTCTCCGAGCATCCAGGCCACCGCGCAACGCGACAACGCGTGATCTGTCCAGCCGGAACCCGTTGTCCGGACGTTGTGTCAACCGCAGGCCCTCCCCGGCACCGCCTGCCCCTTCCGTGGACAGCTCTTGCGCAGGTCAGCCCCGCTTGTCAGAGTGACCGGGCACGCAGGGAGGCCCCGTGACCGTTCACCCGCCGCCGGCCGGCCGTGGCTCCGATCCGGCCGGTCGCGCACCGACTCTCGCCGACGTCCTCGCCCTGCCGGTCCTGGCCGCCGGGCAGCCCCAGGTCGTGACGGGCCTGACCGCGCTGGACCGGCCGGTGCGCTGGGTGCACATCACGGAGCTGACGGACCCGGCCTCCTTCCTCAAGGGCGGCGAGCTGGTCCTGACGACGGGCATGCCGCTGCCCGAGGACACCGCGGGCGTCCGCCGCTACGTCGACGAACTCACCGAGGTGGGGGCGGCCGCCCTGGTCATCGAGCTCGTACGCCGCTACCACCGGCCGCCCGACGCCCTCGTACAGGCGTGCCGGGCCCGGGGGCTGCCCCTGGTCACCCTCGCCCGGGACGTCAACTTCCTGGAGGTCACGCAGGTCGTGCACGCGCTGATCCTCGGCAACCAGGCCGACGCGATGCGGCGGACGCAGCGGATCCACGAGGCGTTCACGGCTTTGACGTTGCGCGGGGCGGGGCCGGAGGACGTGGTGCACGCGGCTGCGGAGATGAGCGGCCGGACGGTCGTCCTGGAGAACCTGGTGCACCAGGCGCTGATCTGCGAGCCCTCGGGGAGCACGGTGGAGGAGGCGCTCGGGGACTGGGAGCAGCGCTCCCGGGCGGCCGGGCCGGGCGACCACACCGGGGTGGGCGGCCCGGAGGGCTGGCTCACGGCGCCCGTCTCCTACCAGGGAGAACGCTGGGGACGGTTGGCCATGCTGCCCGCCGACGGCCCGGTTTTCGGTCCGGAACACGTCACCGTCCTGGAGCGGACGGCGATGGCTCTGACCGTGGCCCGGCTCATCCACTCCACGCCGTGGGAGCACACGGCCCACCGCAACGCCCTGCGCGAGCTGGCGGAGCAGCGCCACCACTCCGCCGAGGACGTCCGGGCCCGCTGCGCCGCGCTGGGTCTGCCCACGGAGGCCGGTGTCTTCCTGGCCGTCCTTGTGGATCTGGGCCCCGCAGGGGCGGGCGCCGAGCCGGAGACCCGGCTGCACCGGGAGCTGAGGTCGGCCGGGATCCCGGCCCTGGTCGGCGAACTGTCCCCCCGGCGCCTCGGTGTCCTGCTGGCCCTGCGGCCCGCCCAGCCCTGGCGGCCCGTGGCGGAGCGCATCGGCCGCACCGCGCTGGCGCTGGCGCCGGAGGCGATCGTCGGTGTGGGCTCGGAGGTGGCGGATCTCGCGGACAGCGCGCGCTCGTTCCGGGAGGCGGCCCGGGTCATAGAGGCCACCCCGCCCGGCCAGCCCCGCCCCGCGGACCGTTCCTTCCACGAGCTGCCGGACATCGGCCTGCGCCGGCTGCTGTACGCGCTGCGGGAGGACGCCCGGATCCAGGACTACACGGAGCGCCGGCTGGGCCGGCTCATCGACCACGACGCCCGGCACGGCACCGACCTCCTGGCGACCCTGGGCCACTACCTCGACGCCGCCGGCAACAAGACCACCGCGGCCCGTCGCGGCGGTCTGTCCAGGGAGACCCTGTACCAGCGGCTGCGCACCGTCGAGCGCCTCCTCGACGCCGACCTCGAATCCGGCGAGCGCCGCACCGAACTCCACGTGGCCCTCACGGTGTTGCGGGTCCTGCGCGCCGACCGCGGACCGCATCCCCTGGAGTGATCGACGGCACCTGTGGACGCCGGCCGGCCCGCTCTCGGCAGGCTCAGGTGTCGAAGTCCACCGTCAACGTCTCGGACACCGGGAAGGTCTGGCAGGTGAGGACGTAGCCCGCGTCGACCTCGGACGGTTCGAGGGCGAAGTTGCGGCGCATGTCGGCCTTGCCGTCGGTGACCAGGGCGCGGCAGGTGCCGCAGACTCCGCCCTTGCAGGCGAAGGGCAGGTCGGGGCGGGTCTGCTGGGCGCCTTCGAGGAGGGTGCGGTCGCGGGGCAGGGGGGACGTGGTGGAACGGCCGTCGAGGGTGACGGTGACCTGGCTGACGGGGCCGGAGGGGCCGGTCTCGGCGTGCTGGACCTCGCGTACGGGCTCGTCTTCGGCGTAGAAGAGCTCCTGGTGGACGCGGTCGGCGGGGACGCCGAGGCCGGTCAGGACCTGCTGGGCGGCGCGGACCATGCCGTGCGGGCCGCACAGCCACCAGTGGTCGGCGGAGTCCACGTCGACCAGGGCGCCGACGAGGGCGGAGAGCCGCTCGGCGTCGAGGCGGCCGGAGAGCACCTCGGCCTCGCGGGGCTCGCGGGACAGGACGTGGGCGAGCTGGAAGCGCGTCGGGTGGAGGTCCTTCAGGTCGGCGAGTTCGTCGGCGAACATCACCGTGCCGGTGCGGCGGTTGCCGTAGAGGAGGGTGACGCGTGAGCGGGGATCGGCGGCCAGGACGGATTCGGCGATGGAGACCATGGGGGTGATGCCGGAGCCGGCGGCGATCAGGACGTGGTGGCCGTGCGTGGTGAGGTCGGGGGTGAAGGCACCGGTGGGCGCCATGACCTCGACGGTGTCGCCGGGGCGCACGTCGTGCACCAGCCAGGAGGAGAACAGGCCGCCCGGCACCACCCGGACACCGATGCGCGGCGCGGTGCCGGCGGGGGCGCAGATCGAGTAGGAGCGGCGCTCGTCCCGGCCGTCGATGTCGCGCCGCAGGGTGAGCGACTGGCCGGGCGCGAAGGTGAACTCCTCGGCCAGCTCGGCCGGGATGTCGAAGCTCACGGCTGCCGCGTCCTCGCACAGCGGCTGCACGGCGGCGACCCGCAGGGGGTGGAAGACCGGACGTCGGCGGGCACGCGCGCGTACCGCCGGGGCGGGGGCCGGCTCCATCAGGTCCTCCATCAGATCTCCTTGACGTACTCGAACGGCTCGCGGCAGGCGAGGCAGCGCCACAGGGACTTGCAGGACGTGGCGCCGAAGCGGGAGGTCTCCTCGGTGTCGGGGTGACCGCAGCGGGGGCAGGGCACCGAGCGGCGGGTCGCCGACAGCACGAGCGGGACCGGGCCGGCGGCGCGGGCGGGCGCGGCACCGGGCGGGGCGATGCCGTGCTCGGCGAGCTTGCGCCGGCCGTCCGCCGTGATCCAGTCGCTGCTCCACGGCGGGTCGAGGACCGTACGGATCTCCACGCGTTCGTATCCGGCCTCGCGCAGCCGGGCGGCCACGCCCGCGCGCATCTCCGCCATCGCCGGGCAGCCCGAGTAGGTCGGGGTCAGGCTCGCCACCACCGTGCCGTCCCCGGTCAGCGACACCTCGCGCAGCACTCCGAGGTCGGCCAGGGTGAGCATGGGCAGTTCGGGGTCGGGCACCTGCTCGGCGATGCGCCGGGCCCGTCGCGCGTCCAGGAGCGTGGTCACCATGTCGCCCCCGGGTGGGCCCGGGCCACGCCCTGCAACTCGGCCAGCAGCGGCGCGAGGTGCTCGGTGTGCTCCCCGGTGCGGCCCGAGCCGGGGAGCGGGCGGTAGACGGGCATGGGCAGCCCGGCCGCCTCCGTGACCTGGCGGAGGACCGCGACGACCTCGTCGCGGACGTCGTACGCCGTGAACAGCTCGCCCAGGTAGGGCGCCACCTGTTCCTGCGCCCTGCGCATGCGGCGGTGCGATTCCTCGGTGCCGTCGCCGAGGCGCACGGCCCACTCGGCCGCGTACTGGCGGTGGTACGCCAGCTCCTTCACGCCCTTGGCGGCGATCGCCGCGAGCACCGGGTCGCCGTGTGCGGTGAGCCGCTCGAAGTGCGCGAGGCGCCAGCTGGCGAACACCAGCAGCCGCACGACGGAGAAGGCGAAGTCGCCGTTGGGGAGTTCGGCCAGGCGTACGTTGCGGAAGTCGCCGGCGTCACGGAAGTAGGCGTAGGCGTCCTCGTCGCGGCCGGTGCCGTCGGCCTGGCCCGCGCGGGAGTACAGCAGGCGGGCCTGGCCGAGCAGGTCGAGGCCGATGTTGGCCAGTGCGACCTCCTCCTCCAGCTCGGGGGCGCGGGTGGTCCACTCGGCGAGCCGCTGGGCGCAGACCAGGGCGTCGTCGGCCAGGGTGACGCAGAGGTCCGCCAGTGCGGCGGCGTCGACGCCCTCGGGCACGGTGGTGTCCACGCCGTGCAGGGGGTCCTCGAAGCCGGTGCCGTAGGCCCAGCGGGTGTCGTCCTCGTGGCCCTCGGCGAGGGTCATGTAGACGTGGTCGTCGCTCATGCCCGGTCCTTCAGATGTGGGGGACGTCGTCGGGGATGTCGTAGAAGGTCGGGTGCCGGTAGACCTTGTCCGCGCTGGGCTCGAAGAAGGGGTCCTTCTCGTCGCGGGTGGAGGCGGCGATGTGCTCGGAGCGCACGACCCAGATGGAGACGCCTTCGTTGCGCCGGGTGTAGAGGTCGCGGGCGTGGGTGAGCGCCATGCGGTCGTCGGCGGCGTGCAGCGAGCCCACGTGGACGTGGTTCAGGCCGCGCTTGCCGCGCACGAACACCTCGTACAGCGGCCAGTCCTGCTTGTCGGCGGTCATGCCACCGCTCCCTTCTTCGCGCGGGCGGCCTGCTTGGCGGCGTGGGCGGTGGCCGCCTCACGCACCCAGGAGCCCTCCTCGTGGGCCGTGCGGCGCCGTTCCACGCGTTGGTCGTTGCACGGGCCGTCGCCCTTGATGACCCGCATCAGCTCGTCCCAGTCGGGCGTGCCGAAGTCGTGGTGGCCCCGCTCCTCGTTCCAGCGCAGCTCCGGGTCGGGGAGCGTCACGCCGAGCTTCTCGGCCTGCGGGACGGTCATGTCGACGAAGCGCCGGCGCAGTTCGTCGTTGCTGTGCCGTTTGATCTTCCAGGCCATGGACTGCGCTGAGTTGGGCGAGGCGTCGTCGGGCGGGCCGAACATCATCAGCGACGGCCACCACCAGCGGTTCACGGCGTCCTGCACCATCTCGCGCTGCTCCTGGGTGCCGCGCATCATCGTCATCAGCAGCTCGTAGCCCTGCCGCTGGTGGAAGGACTCCTCCTTGCAGATCCGCACCATGGCGCGCGCGTACGGCCCGTAGGAGGAGCGGCACAGCGGCACCTGGTTGCAGATCGCGGCGCCGTCCACGAACCAGCCGATCACCCCGACGTCCGCGAAGCTCAGTGTCGGGTAGTTGAAGATCGACGAGTACTTCTGGCGGCCCTCGATCAGCCGCCCGGTCAGGTCGGCACGGTCGGCGCCCAGCGTCTCCGCCGCCGAGTAGAGGTAGAGCCCGTGTCCGGCCTCGTCCTGGACCTTGGCGAACAGAATGGCCTTGCGGCGCAGCGAGGGGGCGCGGGTGATCCACTCGCCCTCCGGCTGCATGCCGATGATCTCCGAGTGCGCGTGCTGCGCGATCTGCCGGATCAGTGTCTTGCGGTAGCCCTCCGGCATCCAGTCGCGCGGCTCGATCCGCTGGTCCCGCGCGATCGTCGCGTCGAAGTGCTGCTGGAGATCCGGCTCGGCGCCGTCCGTCCCCACGGGGCTGGAGCGTGTCGTATCCATCCGTCCCACTTCCCAACCGACCATTCGTTCGGTACATCGTAGGACACGTCGGCGCGCCTTGGTAAGACCTCCGGGGAAGTCCGGGACCCTTGACAGCCACCAGGACGGCTGGATTACTGGGCAGCGCCGAACTAACCGAATGGTCGGTCGGGCTTCGAGGTGGTGCGAGACATGACCGATACCGCTGACGCGACGGCGGCCGCGGAGGCGATGTTCGCCGCGGACCGGGCTTCCCGCGGGCTCGGGATCGAGCTGCTGGAGCAGGGCGAAGGGACCGCCGTCCTGCGGATGACCGTGACCTCCGCCATGGTCAACGGCCACGGAACCGCCCACGGCGGCTACGTCTTCCTGCTGGCCGACAGCGCCTTCGCCTGCGCGTGCAACAGCCACGGCCCGGTTACCGTCGCGGCCGGCGCGGACATCACCTTCGTGGCCCCGGCACGCGAGGGCGACACCCTGGTGGCACGGGCCGAGGAGCGCGTGCGCCACGGACGCAGCGGCGTCTACGACGTGAGCGTCCGGCGGGGTGACGAGGTGGTCGCGGAGTTCCGGGGCCGCAGCCGCAGCATCGGGAGCACGAGGCCGAAGGAGCCGGCATGACCAGGGAAGCGGACACCACGACGGGCCTCGCGCCCACGGCCGGCCGGCGGCACGGCGAGCCCCTCCCCCACGACCTGCTCGACGACGGGGAGCGCCTGACGCGCGAGCAGCTGCGCGAGCTCCAGCTCGACCGCCTGCGCCGGAGCCTGCGGCACGCCTACGACAACGTGGAGACGTACCGGAAGAAGTTCGACGCGGCCGGGGTCTCCCCCGAGGACTGCCGCTCCCTGGAGGGCCTCGCCCGGTTCCCCTTCACCACGAAGGCCGACCTCAGGGACACCTACCCGTTCGGCATGTTCGCCGTCCCCATGGACCGGGTGCGGCGCGTGCACGCCTCCAGCGGGACCACCGGCCGCCCCACGGTGGTCGGCTACACGGAGAACGACCTGTCGATGTGGGCGGACCTCGTCGCCCGCTCGATCCGCGCCGCCGGCGGGCGCCCGGGCCACAAGGTGCACATCTCCTACGGGTACGGGCTCTTCACCGGGGGCCTCGGCGCGCACTACGGCGCGGAGCGCGCCGGCTGTCTGGTGATCCCGGCCTCCGGGGGCATGACCGCCCGCCAGGTACAGATCATCCAGGACTTCCGGCCCGAGATCATCATGGTCACCCCGTCCTACATGCTCACCCTGCTCGACGAATTCGAGCGCCAGGGCATCGACCCACGCCGCAGCGGCCTGCGCGTCGGCATCTTCGGGGCCGAGCCGTGGACGGAGGAGATGCGCCGCGAGATCGAGGAGCGCATGGACATCCACGCCGTCGACATATACGGACTGTCCGAGGTGATCGGTCCGGGTGTCGCCCAGGAGTGCGTGGAGACCAAGGACGGACTGCACGTGTGGGAGGACCACTTCTACCCCGAGGTCGTCGACCCGGTCACGGGTGAGGTGCTGCCGGAGGGCGAGGAGGGCGAGCTGGTCCTCACCTCCCTGACCAAGGAGGCCCTGCCGGTCGTCCGCTACCGCACCCGCGATCTGACCCGGCTGCTCCCCGGCACGGCCCGGCCGGCGTTCCGCCGCATCCAGAAGATCACCGGCCGCTGCGACGACATGATCATCCTGCGCGGCGTGAACGTCTTCCCCAGCCAGATCGAGGAGATCGTGCTGCGCACGCCCGGCGTCGCCCCGCACTTCCAGATCCGGCTGACCCGGCGCGGCCGCCTGGACCACATGACCGTCCTCGTCGAGACCCGCCCCGGCACCGGCCCTGGGGAGCGCGAGGCCGCGGCCGGGGCGATCGCGAAGGCCGTCAAGGACGGCATCGGCATCACCGCCGACGTGACGACCGTCGAACCGGAGACCCTGGAACGGTCCGTCGGCAAGATCCGCCGGGTGAAGGACCTGCGCGAGGCGTGAGCCGCCACGGTCGCGGCGGCTTGTCAGGAACAGCACTTCGCTTCGGAAGCACGGGTGGCCGCGGTGGGGCCGGGGTGTCCTGCCCCGGGAGCCACCGCCCGGCCGGCGACCGGCTTGCGGATCAGGAGCAGGGCCGCGTCGTCGTGCAGCCGGCCGCCCACATGGGCCAGCAGTTCGTCGTGCAGGGCGTCGAGGGTGCGCGCCGGCTCGTGGGAGACGTGGCGCTCCAGCCCCTCGGAGAGCGGATAGAAAGCCCGGTCGCCGTCGCGGGCCTCGGTGACCCCGTCGGTGTAGAGCAGCAGTTGGTCGCCGTCGGCGAACGGCAGCGTCTGGAGGACGGGCGGGTCGCCCGCGAGCGCGCGCAGGCCGAGCGGCGGGGCCGGGTGCGGGGGCTCCACGACGCTGATGCTCCCTGAAGCGCTGACCAGCAGCGGAGGCGCGTGCCCGCAGTTCACGACCTCCAGGTGCCCGTCCCGCGGGTATCCGGCGACCACGGCCGTGACGAAGTCGTCGCGCCCGAGGTTGCGGGCGAGGCTCCGCTCGATGCGCTCGACCACGGCGAGGAGATCGGGCTCGTCGTGGGCGGCTTCCCGGAAGACACCGAGCACCAGCGCCGCGGTTCCCACGGCCGGAAGCCCCTTGCCGCGCACGTCGCCGACGATCAGCCGGACCCCGTGCGGGGTGGGTATCAGCGCGTACAGGTCCCCGCCGATCCGGGCCTCGGCCGCCGCCGCGCTGTAGCGGACGGCCGCCTGGAACGGCCCGACCCTCGCCGGTACCGGCTTGAGCAGTGCGTGCTGGGCTGTCTCCGCGACCGAGCGGACAGCGGCGAGCACCCGTTCCCGGCGCCCGCGCAGGACGCTGGCCAGGCCACTCGCGAGGGTGACCGTCACCAGGGCCGCCAGCACGGCGGTCAGCTCCCGGCCCGGCACACCGTCCCGGACCCCGAGCAGGGCGCCGAGCAGCGCGGTGAGAAAACCGACCCAGAAGACCCCCCGGGGCCCGTTGGTCGTGGCGGCCAGTGCGGGGCCGGCCACGAGGAGGGGCAGCCAGATCATCCCGGCACCGTCGGCAAGGCCGGAGAGCGCGACGACGAAGACGACCAGCGCGGGCAGGACGGGAGTGCCGGCGGCCAGTTGCGCGAGCGCGCGTTTGCGGGCCGACGTCCTGGCACCGGTCACTCGGACGCTGAACGGCCGTGCAGGCCGGTGACCGTCACCAAGGTCTCGCGCATGGCTCATGTTCCTATCGGGTCCTCTCCTGTGAGCGGGGCGCGGGGCTCGGGCGCACCCACGGAATGTCCGTTTCATCCAGAGAACGGGGTGGGCCGGGGCGCGGGCAAGGAGAGGATTTTCAGATAGTGAGCGAGAGGCCCCTCGTGACGCGGCTCGCGGTCGGCAGCAGCCGTTCGCGGATCTCCGGCAGCCGGGAAAGCCGGTTCGACGGCAGCGAGACCCCGAGGGAGCCGACGGTGTCCCCGCTGTAGACCGGGACGGCGACACAGACCGTGCCGAGGGAGTACTCCTCCAGGTCCGTGATGGCAGGGGCCAGCGGCGGCGTCTCCAGCCGCCGGAGCAGTTCCGGGAGGCTGGTGATGGTCCGGGGGGTGAGGTCGGCGAGGTGGTGGCGGGACAGGTAGTCCCGGCGGGCCTCCTCGTCCAGTTCGCGCAGGACGGACTTGCCCAGCGCGGTGGCGTGCCCGGCGTCCTCGAATCCCACCCAGAGATCGACGCGCGGGGTACCGGGACCGTCGACGATCTCCGCGACCCGGATCTCCCCCTCCTCGTAGAAGGTGAGGTAGGCGGCGGTCGCGAGCTCGTCCCGCAGGGCGGCGAGAGTGGGCCGGACCCGGCTGAGCAGCGCCTGCGCGCGCCCGGTGGACTGCAGGGTCTGGAGCTTGTCGCCGAGGATGAAGCCGCCGTCGTCCAGTTTGCGCACATATCCGTCGTGCACCAGGGTCCGCAGCAGGTGATAGGTCGTGGCCAGGGGCAGGCGCGTCTCGCGCGCCAGCTGTTTGGCCGGCGCGCCGTTCTCGTGCGCGCTCACCGCCTCCAGCAGCCGCATGGCCCGTTGGACGGAGTTGATGAGCGTTGGGCCGTCTTGCGCACCCATAGGAACAGCGTGCGTCAGGCGTACGGCCCGGGCAAGGGGAGCGGGGCCCCGCACCGGACGGTACGGGCCGGTCACCGTGCCTCCCTGTGCCCGGGAACCCCATGAGCGTCGAAGCCATGAGCGGTCCCGCGGACACGGGCCACGGTCGGCGGCCCGGGCGCGCGCCCCGCCGGCGGTGGACGGACGCCGGGCCCGGGTGCG
>NZ_WWIC01000247.1:0-20466 GCF_009872555.1 Streptomyces sp. SID5643 | reverse complement strand
GGGCGCGGGGGCGGGGGCGGGCCGGCGTGGGTCCCGGGGAGCGGGGAGGTGGGCGGGGGTCGGTGAGTGCTGCGGGGACTCCTGCGGGGGCGTGGGCAGGGGTGCCCGCACCTGCGGCTGCGGGGCCGGTTGCCGACCCCCGAGGGTGGTTTCCGGATCGGGGGCAGCCGACGGCCGCAGGGGCGGCTCGGACTCCTCGTCCACCGCGGACTTCGACTCCGGCTCCCGTACTCGTTCCGGCTCCGCCTCCTCCGGCCCGACTCCGACCGTCACCGTCGGTGTCGGGACCGCGAACGCCACCGGTCGCAGCGCCGTCTCCAGCGCCTCCAGGTCCGGGCGGGCCGACGGCTCCTTCGCAAGCAGGGACGTCAGGATGTCCCGCAACGGGCCTGCCGCGGCGGGGAGTTCCGGCTCCTCGTACAGGACCGCGTGCAGGGTCGCGAGCGTGGTGTCGCGGGAGAACGGGGAGCGGCCGCCCAGCGCGGCGCAGAGGGTGGCGCCCAGGGACCAGATGTCGGACGGCGGGCCCTGGGGGCGGCCGGAGATGCGCTCGGGGGCCATGTAGTCGGGCGAGCCGACCAGCATGCCGACCATCGTGAGCGCCTTGGCGTCCTGGATCGCGGCGATCCCGAAGTCCGTGAGCACGATCCGCCCTTGGCGGCCGGAACCGGTGCCGTTGCCTCGTCCGGATCCGGCCACCCCGTCCGCGTGCTCCACGAGGACGTTGCCGGGCTTGATGTCGCGGTGCAGTACGCCCCGTTCGTGCACCTGCCGCAGCGCCGCGACCAGACCGAGGCCGATGCGGGCCGTCTCGCCGGGGTCCAGCGGGCCCGTCTCCGCGAGGATCCGTTCGAGGGAGCGGCCCGCGACCAACTCCATGACGATCCACAGGCGTTCGCCCTCGTCGACCACGTCGTAGACCCGTACGACGTTGGGGTGGTCGATCCGGGCCGTGGCCCTGGCCTCGCGCAGGGTGCGTTCGCGGCGGGTCCCGCTGTCCTCCGCGTCGAGACCGTCGATCCGCATTTCCTTGACGGCGACCGGCCGGTCGAGTATTTCGTCGGCGGCTCGCCACACCCGCCCCATTCCCCCCTGGCCAATACTTTCGACCAACCGATAGCGTCCCGTCACCAATATCCCTGGAACACCGCCGCTGTTCGCATTCCCCGGCAATCCGCTGCACCCCCTCCACGACACCGCGACCGACTCCAGTGAAACACAACGGTCACACTTCGTGCCGCACCAGGATAGTGCGGTGAAATCTTGTGGTACCTCTTTCAGTGCTGCGAATTCAGGCGCAGTCCAGGGGGACAGCAAGGGGGGCGAACATGAGTTCTCGTCGTTCGACGGCGATCGCGGGATCGCTGGTCATGGCATCTTTCTCGGCGGTGTTGATCCTTTCCGGCACAGCCGGGGCGGAGGACGAAGGGCCGCCGAGCGGCAAGGGGGGAAAGGCGGTTGACGAGGCACCGGCGGGGGTGAAGCTCACCACGCTGCTACCCGGGAAGATCTCGGTCGACAACGGATCGGAAAAGACGGCTATTACCGCCACGGTGAAGAACGAGGGGAGCAAGGACAGCGGGAAGATCAGGTTGCTCGTCGTCGGTTTTGACGGTCTTGTCGTCAAGGGCGTCGAGGGATGTTCGGCGATACCCGAGAGCGGACTTCCGGAAGGATCGAACAGCGGATTCGCATGCCCGATCGACAACCTCGCGGCCGGTAAGTCGAAGTCGTACGCCGTCGACGCGACGTTCGACCTCGGCAAGACCGGGAAGATCTGTCTGCCCGTGCAGACGGGCGACGGGAAGAAGACCTTCTGGCAGCAGGGCCCGGTGCCGTTCGGCACGAGCAACCCGTCACCGAACGCCCCGGCCACGCCCCTGCTGCTCGGTACCGACAACGAACCGGCGGGCCCGGGCGGCAAGGAGCTGCCGAAGACCGGTCCGGCGCGTGATCTGCTGCCGCTGGGCGCGGCCGGAGCGTCGCTGCTCGCGGTG
The DNA here is from genome assembly GCF_009872555.1 of Streptomyces sp. SID5643. Classification (NCBI taxonomy): domain Bacteria; kingdom Bacillati; phylum Actinomycetota; class Actinomycetes; order Kitasatosporales; family Streptomycetaceae; genus Streptomyces; species Streptomyces sp. SID5643. The sequence goes on along the minus strand of NZ_WWIC01000247.1, from coordinate 18,469 downwards.
GGCGTGGCCGGAATGTGGTGGTCGCAGCGGCGGCGGCCGGGGGCTCAGGAGGGCTGAACCGGCCGCGGTCGCGCCGCGCGGAACACGGAGAGGCCCGCCGGGGGCATCGCCCCGGCGGGCCTCTCCGTAACTCTGGTGCCGTCAGCGCTTGTTCGCGAACTTCCAGGCCGTCGGCAGGGCGCCCATCGCCAGCGCCGCCTTCAGCGCGTCGCCGATGAGGAACGGCGTGAGGCCGGCCGCGATCGCGGCGGTGGCGGACATACCGGTGGCGAGGGCCAGGTAGGGCACGCCGATGGCGTAGATGATCGCCTCGCCCACCAGCATCGTGCCGGCCATGCGCAGCACCGAGCGGTCGGCGCCGCGGCGGGCCAGGGCGCCGACGACGGTGGCGGCGAGGATCATGCCGAGGATGTAGCCGAAGGAGGGGGCGACGCCCGAGGTGCCCTGCGCGAACCACGGCACACCGGCGATGCCCGCCACGGCGTACAGCGCGAGCGCCATGAAGCCGCGGCCGGCGCCGAGGGACGTGCCGACGAGCAGCGCGGCGAAGGTCTGGCCCGTCACCGGCACCGGGGAGCCCGGCACGGGCACGGAGATCTGGGCGGCGAGGCCGGTGAGCGCGGCGCCGCCGAGCACGAGGGCCGCGTCCCGGACTCGGGAGGCAGGGAGCAGGTCGGCGAGGACCTGCCCGGCGCGGGCGGGTGTGGCGGCAGCGGTGCTCATGGGGACTCCGCGAGGGTGAGGGCCGGTGGGACATCGTGACGCTATCCCAGCGTGCCCGGCCTGATCACCGTCAGCCGTCCACAAAGGCGTGGACCGGCCGTTGGTCGGCTTCACACAAAGGATGCGGGATACAGCGACCGGGGCGTGATGCCGGTCACGGTGATGGGGTGCCCTGTGCCACGAGAGCGGGACGGCACCCGTCTGTAGGTTTCCACCAAAGGCACCGGGGCGGCCGTTTCGCCCGTCGGTCGCCGTCTGGGCAGTCCCGGGTCGTTCTGCCGGCGCTGCGACCCGGCTCGTGGTGGGCGAGGTGCACGTGGCGGTGCCGTACGCCACGGTCGCGCTGCTGGATCCGCGCGGGCGGGTGCTGGCCCGCAGCGAGGTGGAGCACCGAGGAACCGAGCGCGCGCAGGTGCCGGCCCGGGCCGCCGACGCACTGGCGGCGCTGCTCGCCGGGGCGCCCGGCAGCAGGGTGCTGGGGCCGGGTTCGCCGCGGGCGGCTGGGTGGACCGGGGCTCGGGCACCGTCGTGGAGCATCCGCTGCTGGGCCGGCGCGAGGTGCCGGTGCGGGAGCTGCTCGGGGCGCGCACCGGGCTGCCGGTCCACGTGGACGGGCACGCGCGGGCGTTGGTGAGCGCGGAGCGGCTGTTCGGGCGGGCACGGGGCGGCCGCAGCGTGCTGTACCTGTTCGCGGGCCACGTCGTGGACGCGGCGTTCGCCACCCGTGACGAGGTGCACCACGGCCCGCGCTCCCAGGCGGGGTCGATCGCCCATCTGCCGGTGCCGGACGGCACGGAGCCCTGCGACTCGCAGCAGGTGGTCGTGACGGAGATCGGGGCATGCACCGGGCCGGCCCCGCCGCCTGCACCGGGTGACGGTCGCCGGGGACACGCCATTGGGGGTGGAGGGCAAGGGGAGCCACGTCATCGAGGGCGACGCCTCGCACTACACGCCGGTCGCCGCCCAGACACACAGAGCGACGCGGCTGTCCGCATGCTGGGATGCCTCGTCGCTGAGGCGGGGAGGCATCCGAGACTGGCGGCGTTTTTGCCCTCGCACGCCCTCACGCATTGGACGAGCCGCGCCCATGCCCACCAGCACCACCAAGGGGAAGCCGTCCGGCACGGACGCTTCCCTCTCCCACGGCCTGAAGCAGCGCCACCTGTCGATGATCGCCCTCGGCGGGGTGATCGGGGCCGGTCTGTTCGTCGGCTCCGGTGCCGGTATCGCCGCGGCCGGTCCCTCGATCGTGGTCGCCTACGCCCTCTCCGGTGTCCTCGTGATGCTGGTGATGCGGATGCTCGGCGAGATGTCGGCCGCGTATCCCTCGTCGGGGTCGTTCTCCGCGCACGCCGAGCGGGCGATCGGCCCCTGGGCCGGGTTCACCGCCGGCTGGTCCTTCTGGGTGCTGCTCTGCACGGCCGTCGGCCTGGAGGGCATCGGCGCCGCGAAGATCGTCAGCGGCTGGCTGCCGGGCACGCCGGAGTGGGCGTGGGTGGCACTGTTCATGGTCGTCTTCTGCGCCACGAACCTCGCGGCCGTGAAGAACTTCGGCGAGTTCGAGTTCTGGTTCGCGGCGCTGAAGGTCGGCGCGATCACCCTGTTCCTGGTGCTCGGTGTCCTGGCGATCCTCGGGATCCTGCCCGGCACGGACTCCCCCGGCGCGAGCCACCTCACCGACTTCCTGCCGAACGGCGGTGAGGGTCTGGTCATCGGTCTGCTCGCCTCGGTCTTCGCCTACGGCGGCCTGGAGACGGTCACCATCGCGGCGGCCGAGTCGGAGAACCCCGTCCAGGGCGTCGCGAGCGCGGTCCGCACGGCGATGTGGCGCATCGCGCTGTTCTACATCGGCTCGATGGCCGTCATCGTCACGCTCGTCCCCTGGGACTCCAAGGAGGTCGTCGAGAAGGGCCCGTACGTCGCCGCCCTCGACGAGCTCGGCATCCCGGGCGCCGGCCAGCTGATGAACGTGGTCGTGCTGGTCGCCCTGCTGTCGGCGATGAACGCCAACATCTACGGTGCCTCCCGCATCGCGTACTCGCTGGTGGAGCGCGGCCAGGGCCCGAAGGGACTCGGCCGGGTCTCGGGCGGGGTGCCGCGGATCGCCGTGCTGGCTTCCTCGGTGTTCGGGTTCCTGTGCGTGCTGCTGAGCTACTGGCGGCCCGACGACGTCTTCGCCTGGCTGCTGAACATGATCGGCGCGGTGATCCTTGCCGTCTGGATCTTCATCGCCGTCTCGCAACTGCGTCTGCGCCGCCGCCTGGAGCGCGAGGCCCCCGAGAAGCTGGCCGTGCGCATGTGGGCGTTCCCCTGGCTGACCTGGGTCGCCCTGGCCGGCATGGGCGCGGTCTTCGTCCTGATGGCCCGGGAGCCGGACACGCGGGTGCAGCTGTACTCGACCGGTGGGATGACCGTGTTCCTGGCCCTGGTGGGGTACGCGCGGCAGCGGGTGCGGGCGCCCCGGGGCTGATCAGTCACCGGCTGCGGCCTGCCAATCGGCGAGCCACACACGGTCCTCGATGACGAACGGGTGCTCGGTACCGAGCACCCGTTCGCTTCGCTCGATGACGTCCTTCAGGAGCGCGACTGCTTCGGCGACTCGCCCCGATCCCTTGGCGATCAGGGCTCCCAGGGTCAGGGCGGACAGGGCCTGGGGGTGGTCGGCGCCTTGGACGGTGATCCGGTCGGCCAGTACGCGCTGGGCGAGCGGCTCCGCCTCCTCGTACCGGCCCAGCTGGTACAGGCCGAAGGCGTAGTTGTGCCGTGCGGTCAGCGTCGTGAGGTCGTCGGGCGGCAGTGCGCGCTCGCAGACTCCGAGGAGGGCTTCGGCCTCCGTCTCGAGCTCCTGCCCCCTGCCAATGCGGGGCAACAACTCGAGCAGGTCCGCCCAGGTCGCCAGTGTTTCCGGGGAGTCCTCCCCCAGGACTCGCCGCTGCCCGTCGAGGGCCCTGCGGAGGAAGGGCTCGGCCTCCTCCTCCTTGCCCGCGAGCAGGAGGGGGGAGTGCAGGCGGTGGCAGCTGCGGAGCGTGTCCGGGTGATCGGGGCCAAGGACGCGTTCGCGCCGTCCGAGGATCAGGCGGCACAGGGCCTCGGACTCGGCATAGCGCCCGTTGCGCCACAGCGCGCCGGCCTGCGCGTCCCTGGCCTCCAGGGCTGCCGGATGCTCCACGCCCAGAAGTGCCTCGATCCGCTCGACGACTGCGGGAGCGGACTCCAGCGTGCCCGCGAACTCGGCGGAGTCGAACATTCGCCGCAGCACGCGCGCGGCCAGTGTGGCGGTCCGTTCGCCGGGGGCCGCGGCAAGAAGCGCCGAGGCGTGCGGCGCGAGCAGGGCGAGCTGGCGCCGGCGGTCCAGCGGATTGACTCCCTGCCCGGGCAGTGCGGCCGCCAGCACGGCGGCCGCCACCTCCGCGAGAGCTGAGCGCTCGGCCGGAGTCATGCCCGCCGCGACACTGTCGAGCAGCACCCCGTGCGCCCGCACGCACCGCACTCCGTCGGCTTCCACCAGCTCGGCCAGCGAGTGATCGAGGAGTCCTCGGAGCGCGGGCTCCAACTGTCCGGCGCGCACAGCCGGTTCGAGACCCTCCGCCGCGGTTTCCCGCAGAGCCGCCAGCACACTCAGCGGCACCGGATCCGCCGCCAGCAGCGACAGCAGCCGCAGCAGTGTCGTCGCTTCGGGCAGCCCCTGCTCAGTCAACGCGTCCAGGGACAACTGCCAAGTGCGGCCCACCAGTTGGCGTGATTGGTCGCTGCCGTACCCCGACGCCCCCCGGTCGACGATGGCCGTCGACTCCTCGGCGAGCCTGTTGTCGTACTCCTCCATGGTCCACGACTCCAGAAGCTGGTGGGCGAGATGGGAACCGGCCAGGGTGAGGGCGAGCGGCAGGCGGCCCAGACGATGGGCCACCTTGCGTGCCGAGTCGAGGTCCCCCGCGTCGGGCGCCAGGTCGCACAACACCTGGGCGGCGTCTTCCAGTGGCAGGAGGCCGAGGGCGTACCCGGTCATCCCCGGGCCGCGCCACAACGGTGACGTGGCATGTCGGGTGGTGACCACGACGGTGCCCCGACGACTCGTGCGCAGCCACGCCCCGCCCTCCAGGACCGTCGGATCGTCGGCGTTGTCGAGGACCAGCAGCCAAGGTTCGTCCGAGAGGTCGAGGTAGTGCCAGACCAGGTCGGCCGCGGCGCGCTGGCCCGCGGCGGCCGCGGCGAGTTCACCGGCCGTCGCGCCCCGGTCGCCGGCGACCGCCAGCATTCCGGCGCGCAGGGACATCCGCTCGGAGGCGTTGACCCAGAAGCCGATGCGGCCATGTGCGCGCGTGGCCTCGGTGAACAGCCAATACGCCAGGGCGGTCTTGCCGCAGCCGCCCATGCCGTGCACGACGTGCGCCTGTCCGCCGGGCCCGGCGACGGCGGGCCTCAGTATCTCGAGCAGTTCCTCGCGGTCGCGCAGGATGCCCGGCGGACGGCCGACCAGCGGGACGCGGACCGAGTCGGGCACGGGCGGGCCCGCTGCGGGCAGCGGCCGGGGGCCGCCGAGGAAGGGCGCCGCACCCGCGTCGTAATGGTGGTGGTGCTCCTCGATGTACTGGTCGCCGGCCGTCTGGAATACCCGCCCCTGCCCCGAGGCCCGGGCGCCGAGTTCGCTCATCGCTCGGTGATGTGCTGGTCGCGTCCGGCCTGGTAGACCCGGCCGCTGCCGGAGACCTCGGCGCGCAGCCGTACCTCCACCCCGGACTGCGCCTGCGAAGTCGCGGGCGTCAACTCCGCGAGGATGCGACGGAGTTCGTCGGCCACCTCGGGGCGGGCGACCAGGAGTCGGCGGACCCTCGCCTGCCACTCGGCGGTGAGTTCGGAGGCGGCCTCGGCGTCACCGGTCCGCTGGGCGAGCAGGAGGTCCTCGCGGGTGGCCTCCAGTTCACCGCCGACAGCCTCCGCGCGGTCGGGCTGGAAGCGCTGCCAGAGGGAGACGAGGCCCTCGCGGGCCGACTCCCAGGCCTGACCGGCCATCAGCGTCACCATCGTCGTGCCCGCGGTTCTGGCGAGTTCGGCGATCTCGGGTCCCATGGCCGCCCCCCTTCCCTACGAGGTCCGACAGTAGGTCGCCCTCCGCCGGCCGCGCACTCCCCTTCCGCCCGTCCGCCCGGCCCCGCACTCTTCTTGCTGTTAGCGTGTACTTGCAAGATTGTTGCAATAAGCTCCGGAGGGGATCCCGCCCATGCCCGTCTACACGTTGCCCGAGCTGCCGTACGACTACTCAGCGCTCGCCCCCGTGATCAGCCCCGAGATCATCGAGCTGCATCACGACAAGCACCACGCCGCCTACGTGAAGGGCGCCAACGACACGCTGGAGCAGCTGGCCGAGGCGCGGGACAAGGAGACGTGGGGGTCGGTCAACGGCCTGGAGAAGAACCTGGCCTTCCACCTCTCCGGGCACATCCTGCACAGCATCTACTGGCAGAACATGACCGGTCCGAAGGACGGCGGCGGCGAGCCGCTGGCGCAGGACGGGGTGGGTGAGCTCGCGGACGCGATCACCGAGTCCTTCGGGTCCTTCGCGCATTTCAAGGCGCAGTTGTCCAAGGCGTCGGCCACGACGCAGGGTTCGGGCTGGGGCGTGCTCGCGTACGAGCCGCTGAGCGGGCGGCTGATCGTGGAGCAGGTCTACGACCACCAGGGCAACGTCGGCCAGGGCGCGACCCCGATCCTCGTCTTCGACGCCTGGGAGCACGCCTTCTACCTCCAGTACCGCAACCAGAAGGTCGACTTCATCGAGGCGATGTGGCGGGTCGTCAACTGGCAGGACGTGGCACGCCGTTACGAGGCCGCCACGTCCCGGGCGGATGTGCTGCTGCTGGCCCCCTGAGGCCGTGAAGCGTCCTGCCTCGTGATCGTCTTCTCACCTTTCACGCACGGCAGGCGGATAGACGGAGACCCCCGCGAGGACGTGACTCGCGGGGGTCTCCTGTAGTCCGCAGGACGCTACGGCTTGCGGCCGAGGCCGCCGTGCTGGCCGACCGGGTCCGTGGGGGCGCCCGGTTCGGGGCGCCAGAGCGGCACCGAGACCACGCCCGGTTCCACCAGATCCAGGCCCTCGAAGAACGCCTCGATCTGCTCCACCGGCCGCAGGAAGTACGGGACCGCGCCGGTCTCGTTGTAGGCGTCCTGCGCCTGCTCGTAGGCCGGGTCGGTGCCGCGTGAGCCCTCGTTGAGGGAGAGGTGGCTGCCGGAGGGCAGCGGTGCCATGAGGCGGCGGACGAGGTCGCGGGCCTGCTCGTAGTCCGCCACGTGGCCCAGGATGCCGCTGAGGATCAGGGCCGTGGGCCGGGTGAGGTCGAGGGTCTTCCCCGCGGCCTCGATGATCTGCTCGGGCTCGTGGAGGCTGATGGGCTCGTACGCCGTCGCGCCCTCGGGGGTGGAGGTGAGCAGGGCGCGGGCGTGGGCGAGGACCAGCGGGTCGTTGTCGACGTAGACGATCCTCGCCTCGGGGGCGAGGCGCTGGGCGACCTCGTGGGTGTTGTCGACGGTCGGCAGGCCGGTGCCGACGTCCAGGAACTGCCGTACGCCGGCCTCCTGGACGAGGTACCGGATACTGCGGCCGAGGAAGGCGCGGCTGCTGCGGGCGATGGTGACGATGCCGGGGAAGACGGCGGTGTACGCGTCACCGGCCGCCTCGTCCACCGGGTAGTTGTCCTTGCCGCCCAGCCAGTAGTTCCAGATCCGGGCCGAGTGCGGCACCGACGTGTCGATCTGCGTCATGTGCTCATAGTGCTACGGGACATCGGCCTCGCAGGGCACATTGAGTGAGAGGAGTGCGGCGGAACCGTCGGAGTTCACACGCAGTTCGCTGATGGCCGCGTTCCGCAACCGCGGGAGCACTCTGCGGTACTCGCTCACCGGGATCGACAGCAGGGTGCACAGCACCAGCCGCAACAGGGTGTTGTGGGCGACGACCAGGACCCGTTCGCCGGAGTGGGCGGCGGCGATGTCCCGCAGGGCCCGCACGCCGCGGGCCGCCGCCGTCCGCGGGTCCTCGGCGCCGGGGAAGGAGTGCTCCACCGGGTCGGCCCGGTAGGCCGCGGCCCACTCCGGGTCCTCGGTCTCGAACTCGGCGAGTGTGCGGCCCTCCAGCACACCGAAGTCGCATTCGCGCAGGTGGGGTTCGCTCTGGGGGGTGAGGCCGAGGGCACGGCAGGCGGGCTCGGCGGTGGCGACGGCACGGGACAGGGGGGACGTCCAGATCGCGTCGACGGGATGGGCGGCGGCCCACCGGCCGAGGGCCTCGGCCTGGGCGCGGCCGGTGTCGGTGAGGTCGATGTCGCTGATGCCGGCGTAGCGGTTCTCGGCGTGCCAGACGGTCTGTCCGTGGCGGACCAGCAGGAGGGTCGTACTCATGATGCGGAAGTATCCCCGCTCAGACGGCTGTGTGCGTGCGCGGCGACCGGGCCGGGCAGCCAGCCGCGGTCCCGCAGGGCGTCGACCAGACGCGCGTACGGTTCGGCGAAGACCGCGGTGCGGCCGGGGCGGGGTTCGACGACGGTCCGCACGCGCACCATGCGGTCGGCGACGTCCGCGAACGCCCCGGTCCCCGACGCCCCGTGGGCGGCCAGTGCCGCCATCCCCAGAGCCGGTTCGGTCTGCTCGGGGACGCGGGCCGGGCGGCCGAGGATGTCGGCGCGCAGCTGGTTCCAGTACGGGCTGCGGGCGCCGCCGCCGGTGAAGGTGAGCGGGCCGTCCAGGGGCGCGCCGAGATGGTGCAGGTAGTCCAGGCACAGGCGTTCGGTGAGACCGACCCCCTGGAGGAGCGCCGCCCACAGGTCGGCGTCCTCCACGGGGTCGCCCAGGACGAACGGGGTCGCCTCCGGCGCCCGGAAGGGGAACCGCTCCCCCGGTGACACCAGCGGATAGGCGACAGCACGGGACGGTTCGTGGGCGGCCGCCCGCGCGTCCATGCCGGCCGGGTCGGCGTCCGGGAAGTGCGCCGCGAGCGCCCCGGCCCCGACGCTCGACGCCCCGCCGGGCAGCCAGGTGCCGTCCGGAGCACGGTGGTTGTAGACCACGCCGGTGGGGTCGCGGACCGGGTCGCGGGCGGCGCCCTTCAGCACGAGCGTGGTGCCGAGCACGGAGTTCCAGGAGCCGGGCCGCAGCGCGCCCGACGCGATCTGGGCCGCGCAGCCGTCGGTCATCCCGGCGAGCACCGGTGTGCCGGCGGGGATGCCGGTGGCGTCGGCGGCGGCCGGACAGACCTCGCCGAGGCGCGTCCCCGGGCGGACGACATCGGGCAACAGGCCCTCGGGCAGGCCCAGTCGGGCCAGGGCGGCCTCCGGCCAGCGGTCGCCCGCCAGGTCGTAGCCCGTCTTCAGGGCATGGCTGGAATCGGCCGGGGGTGGCTCGCCCGTGAGCCGGCCGACGATCAGGTCGGGCTGGTGCGTCAGGCGCAGCGGGGTGCCGCCGTACTCCTCCAGCAGCCACAGCGTCTTCGGCAGCGCCCAGGTGTCCTGGACCGCGAGCCCCGCCTCCCGCGCCCGCGCGGCCTGCGCCGTCGCCCGACCGTCGTCGTACATCAGGGCGGGGCTCACCGGGCGGCCCGAGCCGTCCGTCAGCAGGACCGTGCCGGACGTGCCGCACACCGCGAGTCCGCCGACCGGCAGGCCGGGCGGTGCGGAGCCGAGGGCCGCTCGCGACGCCTCGCACAGCGCCGCCCACCACCGCAGCGGGTCCTGCTCGTGCCGCACCCCGTCCCGGCGCCCCGTGAGCGGGGCCGAGCCGCTGCCGAGAACCGTGCCGTCGGCGGTGACGAGCAGCACCCGGACGCTCTGCGTGCCCAGGTCGACGCCCAGCCAGGCCGCGCCCGCGCCCGCACCCTCGTCCACCATCCGGAACCTCCCACGCCGTCGCAGCCGGATCTGTGAACTTCTCACTGTGCCCCGATATTTTCCCGTGCGCGAGGGATTGACGCCCAACTTCAGCCGTTCCACCCTCTGTTAACGAGTCGACTCGACGTGTTAACCAGGCTCCACGCGGAGGTACGGATGGACACGCACGTGCACGACCGCCGGCGCTTCCTCGCCCTCGCCGCCGGGGCGGCGGCGGCCCCGTTGCTCACGGCCTGCGGCGCCGGCTTCGGCGGGAACGACGACCAGAGCGACGGCTCCGCCGCGGACGACGTCACCGGTTCCTTCGACTGGAAGCGGGAGAAGGGCACCACCGTCAAGGCCCTGCTCAACAAGCACCCGTACACGGACGCGCTCATCGCCGACCTCAAGGCGTTCACCGCGAGGACCGGCATCGAGGTCGAGTACGACGTCTTCCCCGAGGACAACTACTTCGACAAGCTCACCGTGGACCTGTCCAGCGGGCGTGCCTCCTACGACGTCTTCATGCTCGGCGCGTACATGGTGTGGCAGTACGGGCCTCCGGGCTGGCTGGAGGACCTCGGCCCCTGGATGCGCAACTCCTCGGCCACCGGCGACGAATGGGACCGGGCGGACTTCTTCCCGAACCTGCTCCAGGCCGACCAGTGGTCCCTGAAGGCGGGCGCGCCGCTCGGCCGGGGCGGGCAGTACGCGCTGCCGTGGGGCTGGGAGACCAACGTCGTCGCGTACAACACCGAGGTGTTCCGCAAGCTCGGCGTGAAACCGGCGGAGACGTTCGACGAGCTGACCGAACTCGCCGGAACCATCAAGCGCAAGGCGCCGGGCGCGGGCTTCGACGGCATGTACGGGATCGCCGTGCGCGGCTCCCGGAGCTGGGCCACCATCCACCCGGGCTTCATGACGATGTACGCCCGCAACGGGCTGAAGGACTTCACGGTCGACGGCGGGAAGCTCACCCCGGCCATGAACAGCCCCGAGGCCGTCGCCTTCACGGAGGACTGGGCCCGGATGGTCAAGCGGGGCGGGCCGCCCTCGTGGACGTCGTACACCTGGTACCAGTGCTCCAGCGACCTGGGCGCGAAGAAGGCCGGGATGCTGTTCGACGCCGACACGGCCGCCTACTTCCAGGCGGTGAAGGGCGCGAGCCCCGCATCCGGGAGGATCGCCTTCCACCCGGGGCCGAAGGGGCCGGACGGGTCGCTCGCCACCAACATGTGGATCTGGTCGCTCGGCATGAACGCCAAGAGCAAGAAGAAGAGCGCCAGTTGGCTGTTCCTCCAGTGGGCCACCGGCAAGGAGCACCTGCTCAAGAGCGCGATCACGCACAACCACATCGACCCGGTGCGCAAGTCCGTCGCCGACGACGCCGCGTACAAGGACAAGATGCGGCACCTGCCGGACTTCCTGGAGACCTTCGAGACGGTCGTCGACCAGACGAAGATCCAGTTCACCCCGCAGGCCCAGTTCTTCGACGCGACGACCAGCTGGGCCTCGGCGCTCCAGGAGATCTACGGGGGCAAGGACGCGAAGCCGGTCCTGGACGGGCTGGCGGACGCCCTCGCCGGCAAGGTGGGCTAGGGCGATGGGGTGGCGGCTCACCCTGCGCCCGTACGTCCTGATCGTCCCGGCCCTCCTGCTGACCTGCGGGATCCTCTACCCCTTCGGGCTCGGCCTGTACTACACGCTGTTCGACTTCTCGGCGAGCAAACCGCAGCCGGACATGGTGCGGTTCGAGAACTACAGAGCCGTCTTCACCCAGGAGGCGTTCTGGAACTCGGCGTGGGTGACGGTGCTGTACGCGGTCGGGGCGGCGCTCGCCGAGACGGTGCTCGGCGTGGCCGTCGCCCTGCTGTTGCACCGCTCGACGCCGGTCGGCCGGGTGCTGGAGAAGATCCTGATCCTGCCGCTGATGATCGCCCCGGTGATCGCGGCGATCATCTGGAAGCTGATGCTCCAGCCGTCGGTCGGGGTGGTCAACCACCTGCTGAGGCCGTTCGGCCTGGGCGGGGTGCAGTGGACCGACACCCCGACGGGCGCGCTGCTGTCGTCGATCGCCGTGGACGTCTGGGTCTACACCCCGTTCGTGGCGATCCTCGCCCTCGCCGGTCTGCGGTCGCTGCCCGCCTCCCCGTTCGAGGCGGCGGCCGTGGACGGCGCGGGGTGGTGGTACACCTTCCGGCGCCTGACGCTGCCGATGCTGTGGCCCTACGTCCTGGTCGCGGTGATCTTCCGGTTCATGGACTCGCTGAAGGTGTTCGACATCATCTACGCCCTCACCGAGGGCGGGCCGGGCGACTCGACGGTGGTGCTCCAGATCCGGGCGTACCTCGAAGCCATCCGCTTCCAGCGGTACTCCTTCGGCATCAGCTACACGATCGTGCTGTGGGCCGTGGTGTACCTGGCCGCGATGGTGCTGGTGAAGCACCTCGGGAAGATCCAGCGGAAGGCCGCGGAGGTGACCACATGAGGAAACGCCTGGTGGGGTGGCTGTGCGACACCGCCCTGATCCTCTACTTCGTCTTCGCGCTGTTCCCCATCGCCTGGATGGTGATCCTTTCGCTGAAGCCGGCCGACCAGCTCTTCTCCACCTACTTCTCCTTCTCCCCCACCCTCGACGGCTACCGGACGGTCCTCGGCGACAGCGAGGGCATCCCGTTCGTGCGGTTCTTCGTCAACAGCCTGGTGGTGTCGGTCGGGGCGGTCGTGCTGTCCCTGGTGGTCGGCCTGCCGGCCGCCTACGCCTCGGCCCGCTGGCGGTTCAAGGGCTCCGAGAACCTGATGTTCACGCTGCTGTCGTTCCGCTTCGCGCCCGAACTGACCGTGATCATCCCGCTGTTCGTGCTCTACCAGAAGCTCGGCCTGTTCGACACGTACGTCGGCATGGTGTGGGTGCTGCAACTGGTCACGCTGCCGCTCATCGTGTGGATCATGCGGTCCTACTTCGCCGACCTCACACCCGAGCTGGAACAGGCCGCCCTGCTCGACGGCTACACCCGCAAGCAGGCGTTCTTCAAGGTGGCGCTCCCGCTGGTCAAGCCCGGCATCGCGGCCGTGTCGCTGCTGGCGTTCATCTTCGCCTGGAACAACTTCGTCTTCCCGCTGATCCTCACCTCCAACGAGGCCCAGACGGTGACCGTGGGCGCGCTGTCCTTCCTCGGCGGGGACCGGCCCAAGTACAACCTCACGGCCGCCGCCGCGCTGGTGTCCGTCGTACCGCCGCTGCTGCTGGCACTGACGATCCAGCGGTACCTGGTGCGGGGACTGTCGTTCGGGGCGGTGAAGTCGTGATCCGGCTGAGCGGGATACGCAAGGCGTTCGGGAAGACCGTCGCGCTCGACGAACTCGAACTGGAGGTGCGGGAAGGCGAGTTCTTCTGCCTGCTCGGCCCGTCGGGAGCGGGGAAGACCACGACTTTGAAAACCGTCGCCGGGCTGGAACAGCCCGACTCCGGCACGGTCGTGCTCGACGGCGAGGACATGCGCGGGGTCGAGCCGTACGACCGGGGCGTGGCGATGTGCTTCGAGAGCTACGCCCTCTACCCGCACCGCTCGGCCTACGACAACCTGGCCTCGCCGCTGCGCTCGCCCCGGCACCGGCTGCCCGCCGCCGAGGCCCGGCAGCGGATCGGCGCGATCGCCGAACTGCTCGGCATCTCGGGGCTGCTGGACCGGCCCGTCGGGCAGCTGTCCAACGGTCAGCGGCAGCGGGTCGCCCTCGGCCGGGTCCTGGTCCGCCCCGCCCGGGCCTTCCTGCTGGACGAGCCGCTCTCCCACCTCGACGCCAAGCTCCGCCAGCAGATGCGGGCGGAACTGAAGGCGATCGGGGCCGTGCAGCACACCACCACCCTCTACGTCACCCACGACTCGGTCGAGGCACTGGCGCTCGGCGACCGGATCGGGGTCATCCGGGAGGGCCGGATCGTGCAGACGGGGACGCGGGAGGAGATCTGGTACGAGCCGTACGACACGGAGGTCGCGCGGGCCTTCGGCCGGCCCCGGATCAATCTGCTGCCGGGCGTGGTGACGGAGAGCGGCGTGCGCTCGGACGGCGGTGTGGAACTGCCGGTCCGCCCGCGGGCCGCACCGGGCACGGAGGTGCTGGTGGGCCTGCGTCCCCGGGACATCGCCCTGCACGGCGGCGAGGGCCACGGGCTGACCGGGACCGTGTACGTCACCGAGGTGCTCGGGCGGTCCGTGGAGGTCACCGTCCGGCTCGGGACCGGGGAGCAGCGGGTGTCCTTGGTGGCCCCCCGGGCGGACGCGGCGCGCCTTCGTCCCGACGATCCGGTACGGCTCGTCGTCCGGCCTGAGAACCTGCTGCTGTTCGAGGCCGACCGGCCGGAGCGACCGGGACGACGGATAGAGACGCAGTCATGAGCAGCAACAGCAGTGGTGGACAGCAGGGGCCGGCGGCGCGCCAGGCCGCCATGGCCGAGCAGGTGCTGGCCGACGGCTCGGCGACGGCAGCGGAGCTCGCCGAGCGGTTCGGGGTGAGCCTGATGACCATCCACCGGGACCTCGACGAGCTCGAACGGCAGGGCATCGTACGGAAGTTCCGCGGCGGGGTGACCGCGCAGCCGTCGGGGGTCTTCGAGTCGAACGTGCAGTACCGCCTGAAGACCATGCGGGCCGAGAAGGCCGCCGTCGCGGAGCGCGCGCTGCGGATGGTGGAGCCCGGGATGGCGATCCTCCTGGACGACTCGACGTCCACGCTGGAGATAGCCAGACGGCTGCGCACGGCCGAGATCACGCCGCTGACGGTCGTCACCAACTTCCTGGAGGCCATCAACCTCCTGTCCGGCCGGCGGGGCATCCACCTGATGGCGCTCGGCGGCGACTACGACCCGTTGCACTCCTCGTTCCTCGGCGTGTCGTGCGTGGAGGCGGTCCAGCAGCTGCGGGTGGACGTGTGCTTCGCGTCGACGTCGGCCGTGCACGGGGGGTACGCCTACCACCAGGAGCAGCACATCGTGTCGGTGAAGCGGGCGATGCTCGACGCGGCGGCACGCAACGTCCTGCTGGTCGACCACACCAAGCTCGGCCGGGTCGCCCTGCACCGGGTCGTCCCGCTGTCCCGCTTCGACACGCTCCTCGTGGACGACGGGGCGTCACCGGAGGCACTGCGGGACCTGGACGAACACAAGGTCCGTTACGAGGTTTGCGCGACGAAGGGCGGCCATGACGGGAACGGGACTGGAACTACGTGAGCTGAGGAAGACCTACCGGTCGCGGGGACGGCCAGGGGTGGAGGCCGTCCGCGGAATCGACCTGAGCCTGCGGTCCGGGGAGCTGCTCGGGCTGCTCGGTCCCTCCGGGTGCGGCAAGTCGACCACGTTACGGATGATCGCCGGTCTCGAATCCGTCACCGGCGGGGACATCCTCGTCGGCGGGGCGTCGGTCGTCGAACGGCCCGCCCAGCAGCGCAACATCGGGGTGGCGTTCGAGAACTACGCGCTGTACCCGCCGCTGTCGGTCGCGGAGAACCTGGCGTTCGGGCTGAAGGCCCGGCGGGGGGCCGCCCGCGGTTCCCGGGGCGACGTCGAGCGCAAGGTGAAGGACATCGCCGAGCGGGTGGGGCTGACCGGCCTCCTCGACGCCCGCCCGGCCGGCCTGTCCAGCGGCCAGAAGCAGCGCGTCTCCCTGGCCCGGGCCCTGATCCGCGAACCCGACGTCCTGCTCCTCGACGAGCCGCTCTCCCACCTCGACGCGGCCCAGCGTGACTCCACCCGCCGCGAACTCAAGCGCATCCAGAAGGACCTGGGCCACACCACCATCCTGGTCACCCACGACCAGGAGGAGGCCCTCTCGCTCGCCGACCGGATCGCCGTGATGAAGGACGGCGTCATCCAGCAGCTCGGCACTCCCTACGAGATCTACGACAGCCCGGCCAACGTGTTCGTGGCGGACTTCGTCGGCGAGCCCGCGATCACCCTGCTGCCCGGCATCTCCGGCGGCGACGGCCACGCCCGCCTCTCCGACACGGTGCGGATCGCCCTGCCCGTGCCGGTGGACCGGGGGCGGGAGGTGGTGGTCGGCATCCGCCCCGAGGACGTCCGGCTCACCGCCGAAGGCGGCCTGCCCGCCCGGGTCGTCGCCCATGAACCGCTCCTGGAGTCGGGCCTGGCGACCCTCGCCCTGGACGGCGTCGAACGGCATCTGGTCGTCCTCACCGACCCCGAGGTCCGGCTCGCCCACGACGACCGGGTCCGGGTCACCGCCGACCCCCGGCACACCCATGTCTTCGACGCCGAGTCAGGAGAGACCCTGCGATGACTGACGGAAACAGCGTGCGTGTCGTGGCCGCCGGCGACCACTTCGTCCTGCCGCCGCTGATCACGCGGGCGGTGGAGCACGAGGTGGAGCGGGCCGACGTCCGCGAAGTGCGGCTGGGGTGGCCGCTGGAGCCGTTCGGGCCGGTCGCCGAGGTGCAGGAGGCCAGCGACGCCGAGGACGAGCTGATCGAGGCGCTGGCCGGGGCACAGGTGCTGGTCACACAGATGGGGCCGGTCACCGAGAAGGTCCTCGCCGCCTGCCCGGACCTGAGGCTGGTCGTGGTCTGCCGGGGCGGGCCGGTCAACGTCAACCTGGACGCGGCGAGGAACCGTGACGTGCGGGTCTGCTTCGCGCCGGGCCGCAACGCCGCCGCCACCGCCGAGTTCACCGTCGGCATGATGCTGGCGGCCCTGCGCCGCATCCCCCAGGCCCACGCCCCGCTCGCCGGGCGGGGCAGCTGGGAGGGGGCGACGTACTACACCTACGAGCACAGCGGACTGGAGCTGGAGGACCTGCCCGTCGGCCTGGTCGGGTACGGGGCCGTCGGCAGCCGGGTCGCGCGCGTGCTGTGCGCGTTCGGGGCCCGGGTGATGGTCCACGACCCGTATGTGCACGGCGAGATCCACGGCCTGCGGGTGGCCTCGCTCGACGACCTCCTGCGCCGTTCCCGGGTGATCACCCTGCACGCCCGGCTCACGCCCGAGACGCGGGGGCTGATCGGCGCCCGGGAGCTGGGGCTGCTGCCGTCCGGCGCGGTGGTGGTGAACGTGGCGCGGGGACCGCTGCTGGACGAGGGCGCGCTGTGCGACGCGCTGGAGAGCGGCCGGGTCTCGGCGGCGGCGCTGGACACCTACGAGCGGGAGCCGCTGCCGCCGGACTCCCGGCTGCCGGGGCTGGCCGACCGCGTGGTCCTCACCCCCCACCTGGGCGGGGCGTCGCGCGCGGTCGCGGAGAAGGCCGCCCGGATCGCCGCCGAAGAGGTGGGCCGCTGGGTGCGCGGGGAGCCGCTCGCGCACTGCCTGACCTGAGGACCGGGAGGAGAGCCGCATGTACGTCGGTATCGATGTGGGGACGTCCATGGTCAAGGCGGCGGCCTTCGACGCCACGGGCCGTCAACTGGCCGTGGAATCCCGCCCGGTGGGCCTGGACCTGCACGGCGGGGTCGTCGAACAGGACATGGAGGAGGTGTACGGGGCGGTCGTCGCGGTGCTCGAAGCGCTCACCTCCGCCGTGGAGGAGCCCGTCGAGCTGGCCGGGCTCACCGGGCAGGGCGACGGGGTGTGGCTGGTCGACGGTGAGGGCCGGCCGGTGCGCCCCGCCGCCTCCTGGATGGACGGGCGGGCGCACGAGCTGGTCGACCGGTGGCTGGCGGACGGCACCTTCGAGACGGTGTTCCGGCGGACGGGCGGCGCGATGTTCCCGGGCTCCCCGGGCCCGCTCCTGGCGTGGCTGGAACGTCACGAACCGAAGGCGCTGGATGCCGCGAAGGCCGCCCTGTACTGCAAGGACATGGTGTTCCAGCGGCTGACCGGCGCCGGTCCGACGACGGATGTGTCGGACGCGTCGATGCCGTTCCTGGACCCGAGGACCCGGACGTACGACAACCGGGTCGTCGAACTGCTGGGGCTGGCGCACCGCAGGGGCCTCCTGGCCCCGGTCAGCGACCCGGTCGCCACGGCCGGGGCACGCGGTGAGGGCCTGCCGGCCGGGACCCGGATCGCGAACGGGCCCTACGACCTGCCGGCCTGTGCGCTGGGCGCCGGGGTGACGTCCCCGGGGGACGGTCTGCTGATCGTGGGCACCTGTCTGGCCAGCCTGGTCGCCACCATCGACCTCGACCTGACCGGCGAACCGGCCGGCCTGTACATCTCCACGGACCGGCCCGGGCACTGGCTGCGCGCCATGCCCGCCATGGTCGGCACGGCGGCGCTGGACTGGGTGCTGTCGACGACGGGGGTGCGGCACGACGAGGTGGACGGCCTGCTGGCCGGGACGCCGCCGGGCGCGAACGGCGTCCGGGTGCTGCCGTACTTCGCGCCCTCCGGTGAACGCGCCCCCTTCGTCGAACCGCGCCTGCGCGCCGAACTGACGGGCGTGTCCCTGGAGTCGAGCCGGGGTGATCTGGTCCGCGCCACCTGCGAGGGCATCGGGTACGCGGCCCGGCACTGCCTGGCGGCGGCGGGCCTGACCGGGAGCCTGGCCGTGTGCGGCGGCGGCACCCGCAGTTCCGCCTGGATGCGTCTGCTGGCCGATGTGCTCGGGCGGCCGTTGCGGGTCGTGGAGGGCGAGGTGGGCGCGCGGGGCGCGGTCCTGGCGGCGGCCGAGCGGTACGGGGTGCCGCTGGACGCGGAGGTGTGGACGCAACCGACGGCGGTCGTGGAGCCGGACCCGGAGCGGGCCGCTTTCTACACCGGGGGTTATGAGCAGCACCTGGAACGGCTGGCCGGGGCACGGGCCCGGGCCCGGACGTGAACCTGCTGTCGACGAAGGGGAGTCGCATGCACCTCGCACGGAGATCCCTCCTGCTCGCGGCGGCCGCGGGAACCGGCGCAGCCGCCACGGCGGGCCCGGCTGCGGCGGGCCCGGCTGCGGCCGGAC
>NZ_WWIC01000246.1:0-326 GCF_009872555.1 Streptomyces sp. SID5643 | reverse complement strand
GGTGAGCGGATGTATCGCACGGGGGACCGGGCGAAGTGGACGGTGGATGGTCAGGTCGTGTTCCTCGGCCGTGTGGATGACCAGGTGAAGGTCCGGGGTTTCCGGATCGAGCCGGGTGAGGTCCAGGCCGTACTGACCGCACACCCGCTGGTCGCTCAGGCTGCTGTGATCGCTCGTGAGGACACGCCGGGCGACACCCGCCTGGTGGCCTACGTCGTGCTCGACGACGAGGACGTGGACCCGGCTGAACTGGTCGCCACGCTCAGGCAGTTCGCTGTCCAGCGGTTGCCGGAGCACATGGTTCCCTCGGCGGTCGTCGTCCTCGA
>NZ_WWIC01000245.1:0-1034 GCF_009872555.1 Streptomyces sp. SID5643 | reverse complement strand
AACCATCAGCCAGCAGCCGCTCGACCGTCTCCTGGAACCGCACCGGCCGACGCAGATTCCTCAACCAGTACCCCGCATCCAACGACGCGGTGTCGACCGCCGCGGCCTCCACCGTCGAATAGAACGGCACCGAACCACTGCGCGGACGGATACCGGCCAGGACCTCCTCCAGCTCACCACCCACCGCCTCCACATGCGCCGAATGCGAGGCATAGTCCACCGGCAGCCGACGCGCCCGCACCCCCTCCGCCTCACACCCCGCCACGAACCGCACCACCGCATCCGTGTCACCCGCGACCACCGTGGCAGACGGCCCGTTCACCACCGCCACACCCAAACGCCCCGCCCACCCGGCCAGACGCTCCTCCACCACAGCCACCGGCAACGCCACCGACGCCATCCCACCGCGCCCCGCCAGCTCACGCCCGATCAACCGCGCACGCAACGCCACCACACGAGCCCCGTCCTCCAACGACAGGCCACCCGCCACCACCGCAGCAGCAATCTCCCCCTGCGAATGCCCCACCACCGCATCCGGCACCACACCCAACGACCGCCACAACTGCGCCAGCGACACCATCACCGCAAACGAAACCGGCTGCACCACATCCACCCGCTCCAGCGCAGCCCCATCCCCCAGCACCTGCGACAACCGCCAGTCCACCAAGCCCGCGAACGCCGCCTCACACCGCGCCATCGACTCCGCGAACACAGCCGACTCCGCCCACAGCCGCACCGCCATCCCCACCCACTGCGTCCCCTGACCCGGAAACACAAACACCGACCGGCCACCCTCGACCGACACCACACCCGACACCACACCAGGCGATGGAACACCCCCGGCCACAGCATCCAGACCAGCACCCAACCCCACAGAGTCCTCGGCCAGCACCACCGCCCGGTGCTCGAACACCGACCGCGACACCACCGACGACAACCCCACATCCACCAACCGCCCAGACCCCGCCACACCCCCCAACCGGCCCGCCAGCTCACCCACCACACCCACAGAACGACCCGACACCACCACCGGC
>NZ_WWIC01000244.1:0-447 GCF_009872555.1 Streptomyces sp. SID5643 | reverse complement strand
CGTCGAAGGCTCCACCACGGTCCCGGTGTCGTTCCACTCCACCAACACACGACGACGCTCGGCCTCACCGAGAACGTCCACCGCGCTCAACCGCAGCTCCGGATCGGCCGCCACCGCCTCCAGCACCCGGACCCACCGCTCCGCGAACCGTGCAACGGTGGCGGGCTCGAACAGGTCGACCGCCGCCGTGATGTCACCCCGCACCCCTGCGGGCGCGCCGTCGGCGTCGAAGACCTCTCCGGCCGAAACCTCCAGGTCGAACTTGGCCGCCGCTGCTTCCGTCGCCAGCTCGGCGGACATGTCCACGATGCGCGCGCCTGGCAGGTCGACGGCCGCGCCCTGGGCGACGTTCTGCACCGCGAGCATCACCTGGAACAGCGGGTGCCGGGCCATGGAACGGGCCGGCGCCAGTTCCTCCACCAGCTTCTCGAACGGCACTTCCTGGTG
>NZ_WWIC01000243.1:0-1965 GCF_009872555.1 Streptomyces sp. SID5643 | reverse complement strand
CGGGTGCCTGCCGCACCGGCCGCTGCGGTCGTGCCACGGCCTCGGCCGGTGGTACCGCGCGGGCCGGGCACGGGCGACTGCGCTGCGGAAGGGGCCAGTCGCAGTTCGTATTCGCCGGTGTTCGGGTTGAGCACCCATTGGTCTGCGGGGTCGATGTCGTCCGCCCGCCCACGGCCTTGCGCGTCCACGTGCCTGATTCCTCCGTCGAGCCACGCGGCGCCCTCCCCCGGAAGGCGCACGGTGCTGGTCGAGCAGTGCACGCCCCAGGACGGACCTCATGGGTGAGAGCACTGGATCGCACACACTATCCGCACACTTCGGCGTCAAGCGACGTGGGTGACAAATTCCACGTCTCACAACTGGGCAATCCCGCCCATTTGTTTTGAGGAACTCCGGTGAACGGGAAGGCGTGACCCGTCACTTGGCGCACTCCACCTTGTCGGCGGTGGACTTCTGCACCCCCTCCGGTGCCTTGGTGGGCGCGGTGAGGGAGACGCCCGCCCCTTCGAAGTCCTTGCCCAGGGTCAGCGTCATCGCGGGCAGCCCCTGGTCGTTGGTCACGCTCTCGCCCGGCTTCATCGCGGACCCGGACAGGCCCATGAGGTCCGCGAGGCGGCGGGCCTGGTCGGCCTGGTCGGGCGCGTACTCCAGAGTCGTCTTCGCCAGCGGGGCGGGCGCGTTGCCGGCGTTCTCCGACTTGGTCACGCCCTCCTCGTTCTGCAACCAGCCGAGGGTCTCCTGGGCGCTGCCGGCGACCGCACCGCCGTTGAGGATCCGCACCCGCACCTCGGAGGCCGGGGCCTTGGTGCCCTTCAGCCGGGCGGCGACCGCGGCGGCCTCCTTCTTCTTCCGCTCCTTGACGGCGGTGAAGGAGACGTCGTTCCTGATCATGTCGAAGACCTGCGGGGCCGTCGACTCGTTGAGCACGACCGTGGCCTTGACCTTCTCCGTCGGATTGTCGATCACCGGGATGGTGGTGAAGGTCAGGTTCTCGGTGTTGAGCTTGCCCAGTTCCAGGCCGAGGTCCTTGAGCTTGCTGATGCTGTCCAGCTGCGAGTCGACGGTCAGCGCCTTCGTGCCCGCCTCGGCCAGGTCGAGCATCTTCGACGGGCTGGTGAGGGTGTCGTTGGACTTCAGCTTGCGCATCAGCGCGCTCAGGAACTGCTGCTGGAGCCCGATCCGGCTCAGGTCGCCGCCGAAACCGACGGCGTGCCGGGTGCGCACGAACGCCAGCGCCTGCTCGCCCTCGATGGTGTGCATGCCCTTGGACAGCTTGAGGTGCGAGTCCGGGTCGTCGAGGTCCTTGCCCACACAGACCTCGACCCCGCCCACCGCGCTGGTCAGCGTCTTGACCGCGTTGAAGTCCGCGACCATGAAGTTGTCCGGCTTGACCCCGGTCAGTTCGGTGACGGTCCGCATCGTGCAGCTGGGCGTACGGCCGTCCTGGCCGAGGCTCGTGTTGAAGCGGACCTGCTGCGTGCCGGGGATGACCTTCTGTGTGCCGTCCTCCTGCGTCGTCGGGCAGTCCGGCACGTCGACGATCAGGTCACGCGGGATGCTCAGCGCGGTCGCGTTCGAGCGGTCCTTGGAGACGTGCAGCAGGATCGTGGTGTCGGCGTGCCCGACACTGCCCGCGTCGCCGTAGCTGCCGTTGCCCTTGCCGGTGCGCTTGTCGGTGCCGATCAGCAGGATGTTGATCGCCTTGTCCTTGCTGAAGCCACCGGTGCTGGCGCCGTCGTCGGAGACCGAGGCGATGTTGTCGTTCAGGTGCTCGATGTAGAAGTACCCGGCGCCCGCCCCGGCGACCAGCACGAACGCCATCGCGCCGCCGGTCCACAGCAGGACCTTCTTGCTCTTCGAGGCCTTCTTCGCCGGACGCCGTCCACGCCGTCCCGGCAGCGGCTCCTCCGGCGCCCCGCGGCGCCTGCGCGGCGGCGGCACCGCGCGCCCGGGCGTCTCGGGCCG
>NZ_WWIC01000242.1:0-11349 GCF_009872555.1 Streptomyces sp. SID5643 | reverse complement strand
CCCACTCCGGGGCCCGCCCCGCGCACCGCGCCGCGTACGCCACCGAGACGTCCCGCGCCAGCGGGGCCAGCGACCAGCCGTCACCCGCGATGTGGTGGACCACCACGACCAGGACGTACTCCTGCGCCCCGGTGTCGAACAGCCGGGCCCGGATGGGCACTTCGGAGGAGAGGTCGAACACGTAGCTCTTCGCCTCGGCGACGGCGGCGTCCAGCGCGTCCGGTGCCACCTGTTCCACCTGCAACTCCCACGCCACCTCGGCGAGGTCCAGGACCTGCTGGTGCGGCTCGCCGGCCGATGCCGGGAAGACGGTGCGCAGCACCTCGTGCCGCTCGATCACGTCCCGTAGCGCGGCGTTCAGGGCCGCGGTGTCCAGGCGGCCCGACAGCCGCAGCACGACGGGGATGTTGTAGGCGGCGGCGGGGCCTTCCAGCTGACCGATGAACCACAGCCGGCGCTGCGCGAAGGACAACGGGATCATCGGGACTCCTCCTGACGGCGCATCGGCCGCAACGTCGGCCGTGCTGGTTGTTGTGTTCCGGACCGCAGCCGTGCGAGCCCGGCCACCGTCCGTACCTCGTACAGCTTCCGCAGCGAAACCTCGACGCCCAGCACCGTTCGAACACGGCTGAGCAGCCGGGTGGCGAGCAGTGAATGCCCGCCGAGGGCGAAGAAGTCGTCATCGACTCCCACCCGCTCCAGGCCGAGAACGTGCGCGAACGCGGCGCACAGGAGCTCTTCCCGCTCGTCGGCCGGCTCCCGGCCGCTACCCGCCATGCCCGCGTAGTCCGGGGCGGGCAGAGCCCTGCGGTCGAGCTTGCCGTTAGCCGTCAACGGCAGGGCATCGAGCACCACCACCGCCGACGGCACCATGTACCCGGGAAGCCGCTCGGCCGCGAACGCCCGCACCGCCGCCTCCGGCAGTACCGTGCCGTCCCCGGCGGGCACCACATAGGCCACCAGTCGCACATCCCCGGGGCTGTCCTCGCGGGCGACCACCGCGGCCTGCGCCACCAGCGGATGTCCGGCCAGCAGCGCCTGGACCTCGCCCGGTTCGATACGGAACCCGCGGATCTTCACCTGGTCGTCCGCCCGGCCCGCGAAGACGAGTTGCCCGTCCCCGGTCCACCGCGCCCGGTCACCGGTCCGGTACATGCGCTCGCCCGGCAGGTACGGGCAGGCCACGAACCGCTCCGCCGACAGGCCCGGCCGGCCCAGGTACCCCCGGGCCAGCTGTCCGCCGGCCACGTACAGCTCGCCCGGTACTCCCACCGGCACCGGTGCCAGCCGCTCGTCCAGCACGAACACGCCCAGCCCCGGGATTCCCCGGCCGATCACGCTGCCCGCCGGGCCGCCACGCGCGCCCAGTTCCCGGAAGGTGACGTGCACGGTGGTCTCGGTGATGCCGTACATGTTCACCAGCCGCGGGCCGCCGTCCCCGTGGCGCGCCCACCATCCTTCGAGCCGCCCCGGATCCAGTGCCTCACCGCCGAACACCACCGCGCGCAGCGCCGCGACCGCTGCCGGACGCCGCTCCTCCTCCGCCAGCAGCTGGTAGAAGGCCGACGGCGTTTGGCTGAGCATCGTGACCCGCTCGCGTTCCAGCAGCGCCAGGAACTTCTCCGGCGACCGGGAAACCTCGAACGGCACCACCACGACACGGCCGCCGTGGAGCAGCGCTCCCCACAGCTCCCACACCGAGAAGTCGAAGGCGAACGAGTGGAACCAGCTCCACACGTCGTCCGGCCCGAACTCGAACAGCCTCCGGGTCTGGGCGAACAGCCCCGTGACGTTGCGGTGGGTCACCGCCACGCCCTTGGGCCGGCCGGTCGAACCAGAGGTGTAGATCACGTAGGCCGGGTTCTCCGGCCGCACCACTCCCCGCTCACCGGCGGTCGGCACGGTGCCGTCCAGGCTCTCCAGGGTCCGGTCCGTCGCCGGGTCGTCCAGCACGACCCGTGCCACGCCGTCGGGCAGCACGTCCGCCCTGGCGGCCGACGTGAGCACCACCACCGGCGCGGCGTCCTGGAGCACGAACGCGATCCGCTCGGCCGGATACTCCGGGTCGACGGGCAGATACGCGCCCCCCGCCTTGAGCACGCCCAGCAGTGCCACCACCGTGTCGGCGCCACGGTCCAGGCACACTCCGACGAGCGACTCGGGACCGACGCCCCGGCCGGCCAGCAGGCGGGCCAGGCGGTTCGCTCGCGCGTCCAGCTCCGCGTACGACACCGCTGTGCCGTCGGCGACGACGGCCACCGCGTCGGGCGCCCGGGACGCCTGCGCTTCGAACAGCTCCGGCAGCGTCGAGGCCGCCACCGGGGCGGCGGTGTCGTTCCACTCCGACAGGATCCGGTGACGGTCCTGTGCGCCGAGCACGTCCACCGCGTTCAGCGGCAGCTCGGGAGCGCCGTCCAGGGCTGTTTCCAGTGCGGTCACCAGGTTCTCCGCGGCGGTACGCACCAGCGCGCCCACCGCACGCGGGTCGACCGGGGCCACCGCGTCCACGCCCACGCCGATCGCGTCACCGCGATCGTCGAGCGAAACCGTGAGGGGGTAGTTGGTGCGGTCCCGGGCGAACAGCAGCCGTGTTCCCTCCATCTCGTCGTCCCGGCCGCCGGGCGTGCCGTGCCGGTAGTTCAGGATCGACGTGAACAGCGGTGTGTCGCCGCGCAGTTCCACGGCGGCCTGCTGGGCCACGGCGAGCGGGGCGTGCTCGTGCTCCATCAGGCCCGCGAGCCGCCCGCGCATCGCCGCGACCGCCGCCACCACGCCGGTGCCGTCCACACGCATCCGTACGGGCAGCGTGTTCATGTACGGGCCCGGTACCCGCTCCGATCCCGCCCCGGCGTTCATCCGCCCGAACAGCACGGTGCCGAAGACCACGTCGTCACGGCCGGACACCGCCGCCAGGGCGCGGGCCCAGGCCACGTGGAGCACCGTCGCCGTGCTCACGCCGAGGCGCCGGGAGACCTCCCGCAGCCGCCCGTTCAGCCCGGACGCCAGCGAAGTCCGGTCCCGCCGCACGTCCATGTCGTCACCGTGTACGTCCACCAGCCCGTACGGCGCCGTCGGTTCGATCACGTCGCCCAGCAGTTCGGTGAAGTACCGCTCGTGCTCGGAGCGGTCCGTCCCGCCGCGTGCCATGGCCACGAAGTTCCGGAACGGCAGCGGCTGCGGCAGTGCGGCCTCACGCCCGGTGAGGAACGCGCGTACCTCCGCCAGCAGCACCTCCCGGCCCCTGTGGTCCTGGATCATGTGGTGCGCGCGGATCAGGGCAAGGCACCGGCCGTCCGCGAGGTCCGCCACGTGGACGTCCATCAGTGGCGCCCGGCTCAGGTCCATCGTCGGACCACCGGCCGCCACCAGCTCCTCCACCGGATCCCCGCCGTGCGGGTCGAGACGCACCTCCGTCACCGGAAGCTGCGCCCGCCGCCACACCACCTGCACCGGCTCCGACAGCCCTTCCCACACGATCGCGGTGCGCAGGATGTCGTGCCGGTCCATCACATGGCGCAGGGCGTCGAGGAAGGCGTCCAGCCGGGCGCGGGAGTCGAACTCCAGCACCGTGGGCTGGAGATACGCGTCCTCGCCGCCCTCGGCCAGCAGATGGTGGAAGAGCAGGCCTTCCTGCAACGGCGCGAGCGGGTACACGTCCGCCACGTTCGCCGCGCCGCCCGGGACGGTGGCGACGATCCGCTCCACCTCGGCAGCCGAGAGCTCCACCAGCGGCAGCATCTCGGGCGTGATCACCGTCGCACCCCCGGGAATGAGGTTCTCCGGGACGTCGGCCCGCTCCGTTCCCGCCGACTTCGCGAGGCTGGCGACCGTCGGTGTGTCGAACAGCGCACGCACCGACACCGACACGCCCTGGGCACGCAGCAGCTCCACCAGCTGGACGGCGAGCAGCGAGTGCCCGCCGAGAGCGAAGAAGTCGTCGTCGACCCCGACCGCCTCCAGGCCGAGGACCTCGGCGAACGCGGCGCACAGCACCTCTTCCTCGATCGTGGCGGGGCCGCGGCCCGCCCCGGTGGTTCCCGACGTGTCGGGCGCCGGCAGGGCTCCGCGGTCGAGCTTCCCGTTGATCGTCAACGGCAGCGCGTCGAGGACCACCACCGCCGAGGGCACCATGTAGCCGGGCAGCCGCCCCGCGGTGAACTCCCGTACCGCCTCGGACAATCCGTCGTTCCCGCCGGGTCCGTCGGACTCCTGGTCCTCGGGCACGACGTACGCCACCAGGCGTACCTCTCCCGGGCTGTCCTCGCGGGCGATCACCGCCGCCCGGCCCACCTGCGGATGCGCGGCGATCACCGCCTGCGTCTCGCCGGGCTCCACCCGGTAGCCGCGGATCTTGATCTGCTCATCCGCCCGGCCGTCGAACTCCAGCTGCCCCTGCGCGTTCCACCGGGCCACGTCTCCCGTCCGGTACATCCGCTCGCCGGGCGCGCCGCCGTACGGACACGCCACGAAACGCTCCGCCGTGAGCCCGGGGCGCCCCACGTAGCCACGAGCCAGCTGCGCCCCGGCCAGATACAGCTCTCCCGTGACTCCCACGGGCACCGGATTGAGCCGGGCGTCCAGCACGTACAGCCGCATGTTCGCGACCGGCCGGCCGATCGGCACCGACTCGCCCACCTCGTCGCCGGCCCGTACCTCGAACACGGAGCAGCCGACGACCGCCTCCGTCGGGCCGTACTCGTTCACGACCACCGACTCCGGGGCCCGCGCCAGCCAGTCGCGTACCACCGCGCCGGGCAGCGCCTCACCGCCCACCACCCAGGTCCGCGCCGCCCCCGGCGCCTGCGGCAGCATCTCGGCCAGCACCGGCAGGTGCGCCGGCACGACCTTCGCCAGGTCGAAGCCGCGATGTGCGCGAAGCAGGTCGGCGAGGCCTTCCGCACCGCCCTCGCGGCCGGCCCGCACCGCGCCCCCGGTCAGCAGGGGAACCACGACGCTCGTCACCGTCAGGTCGAACGCCAGCGACGAGTGCAGCGGCGCGCCACCGTCCCCGGCCGCGTACTTCTCGGACGCCCACGCCGCGTAGTTCGCCAGCCCTCCGTGTGTCACGGCCACGCCCTTCGGCCGCCCCGACGAGCCCGAGGTATAGATCACATACGCCAGCTGCTGCGCCGACGCAGACACTCCCGGTGCCGTCCCGGGCGCCGCCGCCAGCTGCATCCGCGTCAGCGGGTCGTCCACCGCGACCATCCGCACCCGGCCGGCCGGCAGCTCCTCGCCCGTCTCCTCGTCCGTCACCAGCAGCACCGCGCCGCTGTCCCGCAGCACGAACGCGATCCGTTCCGCCGGATACTCGGGATCCACCGGTACGTATCCGGCTCCCGCCTTCCACGCCGCGAGCACGGCCACCATCATCTCGACACCCCGCGGCAGACAGACCGCGACGAGCGACTCGGGGCCCGCGCCCAGGCCCCGCAGGTGGTGCGCCAGCCGGTTCGCCCGCTCGTCGAGCTCCGCGTACGACACCTCCACGGCACCGGCCACGACCGCCACCGCGTCCGGTGCCGAGGCGACCCGCGCCTCGAACAGCTCCGGCACCAACGTGCTCCCGGCCCCGGTCGTGGTGTCGTTCCACGCCACCAGGACCCGTTCCCGCTCCCCCTCCCCCAGCACGTCCACCGCACCCAACGGCACGTCGTCTCCGCCGTCGAGCGCCGTCTCCAGCGCGCCCACCACGTTGTCCACGGTGGTGCGCAGCAGACCGAGCACCGCCTCCGCGTCGATCCCGGACACCGCCGCCACGACGAATCCGAGCCCGGTCCCGTCGTCGTCGACCGACAGGGCGAGCGGGTAGTTGGAGCGGTCGCGTGTCAGCAGCAGCCGGATGCCTTCGAGCGTGCTCTGTTCGCTCCGGTCGTTGACGTGCCGGTAGTTCAGCGTCGCCGTGAACAGCGGCGTGTCGCCGGACACTCCGCTGGCCTGCTGCGCGAGCCACAGCGGCGCGTGCTCGTGTTCCAGCAGGCCGGCCAGCTGGCCGCGCATCGCCGCCACCGCCGCGCGTACGCCCGCGTCGCCCGTCCGCATCCGCACCGGCAGCATGTTGATGAACGGACCCGCTACCCGGTCCGCGCCCGCGCCCGCGTTCATCCGCCCGAGCAGGATCGTGCCGAAGACCACGTCGTCCCGGCCGCTCACCGCTGCCAGCAGCCGTGCCCACACCACGTGCAGTACCGTCGCCGCGCTGACGCCGAGGCGTCGGGACACAGCCTGGAGGCGGGCGTGCACCTCGGGGGACAACCGCTCCACCCCGTGGACCACGTCCGCGCCGTCCCCGCGTACGTCCAGCAGTCCGTACGGTGCCGTCGGCTCGCTCACGTCCGCCAGCAGCCGCGCGAAGTAGGCCTCGTGTTCGGCTCGTGCGACCCCGCCGCGCGCCTGCGCCACGTAGTCCCGGAACGCCCGCGGTGCGGGCAGCCGGTCGCCGTGGCCCGCCAGGAACGCCTCGACCTCCTCGAGCAGGACCTCCAGCCCGACGTGGTCCTGGATCATGTGGTGGGCACGGACCAGCCCCAGCCACCGGCCGTCGCCCAGGTCCGCCACGTGCACGTGCAGCAGCGGCGCCCGGCTCAGGTCCATCGTCAGACCACCGGCCGCCACCAGCTCCTCCACCGGATCCGCGCCGTGCGGATCCACACGCACCTCCACCACCGGGAGCGGCGCCCGCCGCCACACCACCTGCACCGGCTCCGACAGCCCCTCCCACACGAAGGAGGTGCGGAAGATGTGGTGCCGGTCCATCACCCGCTGCAACGCGTCCGTGAACGCCTCCAGCCGGGCGCGGGAGGCGAATTCGAGGACGGTCGGCATGACGTACGCGTCCTCGCCGCCGTCGGCCAGCAGGTGGTGGAAGAGCAGGCCTTCCTGCAACGGCGCGAGCGGGTACACGTCCGCCACGTTCGCCGCGCCGCCCTCCACCCCGGCGACGATCCGCTCCACCTCGGCGGCCGAAAGCTCCACCAGCGGCAGCATCTCGGGCGTGATCACCGTCGCACCCTCGGGAATGAGGTTCTCCGGCACCTCCACCCGCTGGGCGCCCGCCGACACCGCGAGGCCCGCCGGTGTCGGCGCCTCGAACAGGGCACGCACCGACACCGACACGCCGCGGGTGCGCAGCAGCTCCACCAGCCGCACCGCGAGGAGCGAATGTCCGCCCAGCCGGAAGAAGTCGTCGTCGACCCCTACCGCGTCCAGACCGAGGATCTCGGCGAACGCGGCGCACAGGACCTCCTCGCGCGCGGTGGCCGGACCCCGGCCGGTTCCGGTGGCGTACTCCGGGGCGGGCAGGGCCTTGCGGTCCAGCTTGCCGCTCACCGTCAGGGGGAGCTTCTCCAGCACCACGACCGCCGAGGGCACCATGTACTCCGGCAGGCGCCCGGCCACGAAGGCGAGCACCGACGCGGGCAGACGCTCCTGTGCGGCCGCTTCGCCGGTGGTCCCTTCCGTGGGCACGACGTAGGCCACCAGACGTGTCTGTCCCGGGGTGTCCTCGCGTGCGACCACCGCCGCCTGCGCGACCTCCGGGTGCGCGACCACCGCCGACTGCACTTCGCCGGGCTCGATCCGGAACCCCCGGATCTTCACCTGCTCGTCGGCGCGTCCCGCGAAGACCAGTTGGCCGTCCGCCGTCCACCACGCGAGGTCACCCGTGCGGTACATCCGCGTACCGGGTACGAACGGGCAGGCCACGAACCGCTCCGCGGTCAGCGCCGGGCGCCGCACATAGCCCCGGGCCACGTTCGCGCCGGCGATGTACAGCTCGCCCGGCACGCCCACCGGGACCGGCCGCAGCGAACGGTCCAGGACGAACAGCCCGGTGTTGGCGATCGGACCGCCGATCGGCAGCGGACCCGTGCCGTCCGCGTCCACCGGCCCGGCCGCCGCGATCACCGTCGCCTCGGTCGGCCCGTACACATGGGTCAGCCTGCGGCCCTGTGCCCACGCCCGTGCGAGCGCCGGTTCGATCGGCTCCGCACCCACCAGCATCGCTTTGACCGCCGCCAGGTCCTCGCGCTCCAGCACCGCCATCAGCGACGGCAGCACGAGGGCCGAGCGCACCCCGGCCGACTCCACCAGCGCCCTCAGCAGCGCGGGGTCCGTACGCTCCGCCGCGTCGGCCACCACCAGCGTGCCCCCGCGTCCCAGAGTCACCGCCACGTCCAGCACCGAGGCGTCGAAGGTGAAGGAGGCGAACTGCAACAGTCCGACACCGGGGCCGACTTCCATCATCGTGCCGAAGACCGACACCAGATTGGCCAGCGACCCGTGCGAAACCGCCACGCCCTTCGGGCGGCCCGTCGAACCGGACGTGTAGATCACGTACGCCAGTGCCGCGGGGGCCACGGCCACCGTGGGCGGCGTGGCCTCGAGCCCGGCCAGCTCCCGGAGCGTCGCCGGGTCGTCCACGACGACCCGGGCCACACCGGCGGGCACCGCACCGGCGGCCGCCACCGTGGTGAGCACCACGGCCGGTGCGGCGTCCTGGATCCCGTACTCGATCCGCTCCGCGGGGTACTCCGGATCCAGCGGCACATACGCGCCGCCCGCCTTCCACACCGCGACGATCGCCGTCACCAGGTCGATTCCGCGCGGCAGGCACAGCGCCACCAGCGACTCCGTGCCCACGCCCAGGCCCGCCAGGTGCCGTGCCAGCCGGTTCGCCCGCGCGTCCAGCTCCCCGTACGACAGAGTGGTGCCCGCGAACGTCACCGCGGCCTCTTCCGGCCTGCGTGCGGCGTGCTCGGCGAACAGCTGCGGCAGGGTACGGTCCGCGACCTCGGCCGCCGTGTCGTTCCAGTCCACCAGCATCCGCCGGCGCTCCGCCTCGTCCAGCACGTCCACCGAACCCAGCGCGGGCCGCGGCCCTCCGTCGAGCGCGGTCTCCAGTGCCGCCACCAGACCCTCCGCGGCGGTACGCACCATCACGCCCACCGCCGACGGGTCCACGGGCGCCACGGCGTCCACGAACAGGCTGATCGACCGGCCGTCGTCGGCGATCGAGACGCTCAGGGGGAAGTTGGTGCGCTCGTGGGCGGACACCAGCCTGGTGCCCTCCATCGCCCCGTCCCAGCGCTCGTCCTGGTCCTGGCCCGAGTTGCGCCGGTAGTTGATGAGCGAGGTGAACAGGGGTGCGTCACCGGTCACCCCGCCGGCCCTTTGCGCGAGGGCCAGCGGTGCGTGCTCGTGTTCCATCAGCTCCGCGAGTTGGCTCCGCATCGCCGACACCGCCGCCAGGACATCGACGCCGTCGCCGCCGTCGACCCGGAACCGCACCGGCAGCGTGTTGATGAACGGGCCGGGAACGCGGTAGGCGCCCTCCCCGGAGTTCATCCGCCCGGACAGGACGGTGCCGAAGACCACGTCCTCACGGCCGGACACCGCGGCCAGGACACGCGCCCACGCCACGTGCATCAGCGTCGCGGGACTCACCCCCGCACGGCGTGCGGCATCGCGCAGCCGTGCGTTCAGCTCCGGCGCGAACGCGACCTGCGCCCGCACCGAACCTGCGCCGTCGCCACGCACGTCCACCAGTCCGAAGGGGGTCGTCGGCTCCTCGACGTCTCCGAGCAGCTCGGTGAAGTACCGCTCGTGCTCGGAGCGCTCCACCCCGCCCCGTGCCTGTGCCACGTAGTTCCGGTACGGCACCGGCTGCGGCAGCTCGTCCTCCCGCCCGGCCAGCAGCGTCTCCACCTCACCGAGCAGTACTTCGAGCCCGGCGCCGTCCCGCACCAGATGATGTCCCCGCAGCAGCGCCAGCCATCGGCCGCTGTCCGGGGCCTCCGCGACGTGGATGTTGATCAGCGGCGCCCTGCCGAGGTCCATCGACAGGCCGCCGGCCGCCACCAGCTCGGCCACCGGGTCGCTGCCGTGCCGGGCCGCCACCACTTCCTCGATGGGCAGTGCGGCGTGCCGCCACACCACCTGTACCGGCTCGGACAGCCCTTCCCACGCGAGGGAGGTGCGGTAGATGTCGTGCCGGTCCACCACCCGTTGCAACGCGTCGAGAAAGGCGTCGAGCCGCGCCCGGGAGTCGAACTCCAGCACCGCCGGCAGCACATAGGCGTCCTCACCGCCGTCCGCCAGCAGGTGATGGAAGAGGAAGCCCTCCTGCAAGGGCGCCAGCGGATACACGTCCGCCACATTGCCCGCACCGCCCGGCACGCTCGCGACGATCCGCTCGATCTCCTCGGCCGTCAGATCCACCAGCGGCAGCATCTGCGGAGTGATCACCGTCGCACCCGCCGGAATCAGGTTCTCCGGCACCACCACCTGCCGCGCACCGGCCGCGTCGGCCAGGCCGGCCACGGTCGGGGTGTCGAACAACGCCCGCACCGACACCGGCACGCCCTGGGCACGCAGCGACTCCACCAGTCGCACAGCCATCAGCGAGTGCCCGCCGAGTGCGAAGAAGTTGTCGTCGACGCCGACGCCCTCCACACCGAGGACCTCGGCGAACGCCGCGCACAGGATCTCCTCCCGGGCGTTGGCCGGGCCCCGGCCGCTCCCCCCGGTGTACTCCGGCGCGGGAAGCGCCCCCCGGTCCAGTTTCCCGTTCCCGGTCAGCGGCAGCGCGTCCAGCACCACCACGGCCGACGGCACCATGTGCTCGGGCAGGCGCCCGGCGGCGAACGCCCGTACGGCTGCGGCCGGCTCCCCGCCCGCGTCGACGGGCACGACGTAGGCGACCAGACGCCGGTCACCCGGGCTGTCCTCGCGCACCACCACCGCGGCCTGGGCAACGCCCGGATGTGCGGCGACGGCGGCCTGTACCTCGCCCGGCTCGACGCGGAAGCCGCGGATCTTGACCTGGTCGTCCGCCCGGCCCGCGAAGACGACCTCACCGTCCGTGGTCCACTTGGCCCGGTCGCCCGTGCGGTACATACGGGCTCCGGGCACATACGGGCAGGCCACGAAGCGCTCGGCGGTCAGCCCGGCCCGCCCCACGTACCCGCGCGCGAGCCCGGCACCGGCCACATACAGCTCACCGACCACACCGGCCGGAACGGGCCGCAGCCACGCATCCAGTACGTAGAAACGGGTGTTGGCGATCGGTGCACCGACCGGCACGACACCATCGGCAGCCAGGTCCGTACTCAGGCGCGTGGTCGCGACACCGATGGTCGCCTCGGTCGGACCGTAGTGGTTGAACACACCACGCTCTCCCGCCGCCGCGAGCAGCTCCCGCACCCACGGCGCCGAGGCGGCCTCGCCGCCCAGCACCAGCGACTTCGCCGGCAGAACGCCTTCCAGACCACCAGCAGCGGACAGTGCCGCCAGATGCGAAGGCACCGCCTTGAGGTAGTCGATCCGGTGCTCCGACAGATACGCGGCCAC
>NZ_WWIC01000241.1:0-2542 GCF_009872555.1 Streptomyces sp. SID5643 | reverse complement strand
CCCGTCGAACCCGACGTATAGATCACATACGCCAACGCACCCGGCACGATCGAAGCCTCGGGTGCCGTGCCGGGAAGCAGTGCCAGCTCACCGTGGAGGCGCGGGTCGTCCAGCCACACGACGCGGTCGGGCCCGAAATCGTCGCCCAGTCCCTCCGCCGCGTCCCGGAGGCCGATCACCACTCCCGCACCGCTGTCCGTCAGCATGAACGCGATCCGCTCGGCCGGATGCTCGGGGTCGAGCGGCACATACGCACCGCCTGCCTTCCACACCGCCAGAATCGCGACGATCATCTCGACGCCACGCGGCAGGCACAGGCCCACCACCGACTCCGCACCGACACCACGGGTGATCAGCAGCTGGGCGAGCCGGTTCGCCCGCGCGTCCAGCTCCGCGTACGACACCTCCACACCCTCGAACACCACCGCCACCGCGTCCGGGGACTCCGCCACCCGCGCAGCGAACAAATCCGGCACAAGAACGTCCGGCACCAGCGCCGTCGTGTCGTTCCATTCCGTCACCACCCGGCGGCGCTCCGCCTCACCCAGCACATCCACCGCGCTCAACGGCAGATCCTCGCCACCATCCAGCGCGTCTTCCAGTGCGGAGACCAGGCCCTCGGTCACGGTCCGCACCAAGGAGCCGACGGCGTGCGGGTCGATCGGAGCCACCGCATCGACGGACAGCCCGATCCGGTCCCCGCTGTCGTCGACGGAGACGGCGAGCGGATAGTTGGTGCGCTCGCGCGAGAAGACGGGCCGGAACCCCTGTGGGGCGTCCGCGGGCCGGCCCTCGGCGCCGGCGGGGGTAGCGGGGGTGTTGTGCCGGTAGTTGAGGAACGAGGTGAACAGCGGCACGTTCGCTGCAACACCGCTGGCGCGTTGTGCCACGGTCAGGGTCGCGTGTTCGTGCTCCAGAAGTTCGGCCAGCTGTCCGCGCATCGCGAAGACGGCGGCCAGGGCGCCCACCTCGGCCGTCCGGACGCGCACGGGCAGCGTGTTGAGGAAGGGGCCGGGTACCCGGTCGGCGCCGGCTCCGGCGTTCATACGGCCGAACAGGACGGTGCCGAACACCACGTCGTCCCGGCCGCTGACGGCCGCCACGGCCCGCGCCCACGCCACGTGCATCACGGTCGCCGCACTGACTCCCAGGCGGCGCGAGATCTCCCTGAGACGATCGCGCAGCTCGGGTGAGAAGCCCACTTCGGACCGCTTCACGCCGGACCCGTCGGCGAGTACGTCCGTCAGGCCGAACGGAGCCGTCGGTTCGTCCACGTCGCCGAGCAGGTTCTCGAAGTAGCGCTCGTGTCCGGCGCGTGCCGACGCGTCGCGCGCCTGGGCCACGAAATTGCGGAACGGCAGTGGCTGCGCGAGCGCTTCACCACGGCCCGCCAGGAATGCCCCTACCTCGGCCAGCAGCACTTCGAGGGCCGTGTGGTCCTGGACCATGTGGTGCACCCGGACGAGGGCAAGCCACCGGCCGTCCGGCAGACCGGCGGTGTACGGGTGGATCAGCGGGGCCCGTCCCAGGTCCATCGCGCCGCTGCCGATCGTCATCAGCTCGGCCACCGGGTCGGTGCTCCGCGGGTCCAGAGCCACTTCGTCCACCGGCAGCGCGGCCCGGCGCCACACGACCTGGACCGGCTCGCTCAGGCCCTCCCACACGATCGCAGTGCGCAGGATGTCATGACGGTCGACCACCCGCTGGAGGGCGTCGAGGAAGGCGTGCAGCCGGTCGCGGGAGTCGAATTCGAGGACCGTCGGCATCACATACGCGTCCTCACCCCCCTCGGCGAGCATGTGGTGGAAGAGCAGGCCTTCCTGGAGGGGTGCGAGCGGGTAGACGTCGGCCACGTTGGCCGCCCCGCCGTCGACGCCCGAGACGACCCGCTCGATCTCCTCGGCCGACAGGTCCACCAGCGGCAGCATCTCCGGCGTGATCACAGTCGCGCCCGCGGGGATGAGGTTCTCCGGCACCGCGACCCGTTCGGTGCCGACCGACAGCGCGAGCCCGGCCGGGGTCGGGGCCAGGAACAGCGAACGCACCGACACGGTCACGCCCCGCGCCCGCACCGCCTCGACGAGGCGGATCGCCAGCAGCGAGTGGCCACCGAGGGCGAAGAAGTCATCGTCGGCGCCGACGCTCTCCAGGCCGAGCACCTCGGCGAAGGCGGCGCACAGGATCTCCTCCCGTGCGTTCGCGGGGCCTCGTCCGGCGTCCGAGCGGTATTCCGGGGCGGGCAGGGCAGTCCGGTCGAGCTTTCCATTGGCATTGAGCGGCAGCGCGTCCAGCTCCACCACCGCCGACGGCACCATGTACGACGGCAGCCTCCGCGCGACGAACGCGTCTACTTCCGAGGTCAGTTGACCGTCGGAACCTTCGCTGGGCACGACGTAGGCGACCAGGCGCTTGTCGCCCGGGGTGTCCTCGCGGACGGTGACGACGGCCTGGGAGACCTGCGGATGCGCGGCGACGGCCGCCTGGACCTCACCCAGCTCGATCCGGAAGCCCCGTACCTTCACCTGCTCGTCGACCCGGCCCA
>NZ_WWIC01000240.1:0-16808 GCF_009872555.1 Streptomyces sp. SID5643 | reverse complement strand
CGTGCCGCGTCGCTTGATCCGTCACGTGCCCTGTCCCGTGCCGCGTCGCTTGATCCGTCACGTGCCCTGTCCCGTGTCTCGTCGTCGCGTGATCCTTCGTCCGGGGGCCGCCGCGCTGTCGGCCCTCACTCCGGGCCCGCTCGACCAACTGCCGCACCATGCGGACCAGTTCGGCGGGCTCGAAGGGCTTGGCGAGGAAGGCGTCGACGCCCGCTTCGAGTCCGGCCTCGACCTCGTGATGCCCGCAGGCACTGACGATGGCGAGGGGCACGTCGCGGGTGCGCGGATCGGCCCGGAGGCGCGCGGCCGTACGGATCCCGTCCAACCGGGGCATGACGACGTCGAGGGTCACTACATCGGGCCGCACCTGATGCACGACATCAAGACACTCGGCACCATCGGCCGCGGTCACGACCTCCAGCCCCTCAAGCTCGAGGTTGACCCTGATCAACTGCCGGATGACCTTGTTGTCGTCCACAACAAGCACCCGGCCCGATGCGCCTGGCACAACTCGAGAGTAGGTCGGCCCCGGCCACCGCGTCCGGGTTTTCCCCACTTCCACCCCTCACGAGCGACCGACACCCCCGCCCCCGACAGCGAAAACCCGTTCATGACCACCCCGAGGGAGCTGGTAGTGTTCTACCCGTCGCCGCGAGCAACGCGACGAACACGCCCCCGTAGCTCAGGGGATAGAGCAACGGCCTCCGGAGCCGTGTGCGCAGGTTCGAATCCTGCCGGGGGCACCCTGTATGAGGTGCCCAAAGACCCCGTCACCAGCGGAAACGCTGAGGCCGGGGTCTTCGCGTATGTGCAGGCATGTGCCGTCCGAAGCAGCCCTGCGACGCGGTCCGTGGACTATTCGTGGACAGGATCCTGAAGCGTTTCCCCTGATCAGCCGCTGCGCGGGGAGGTCATCGGACGA
This sequence comes from Streptomyces sp. SID5643, assembly GCF_009872555.1. Taxonomy (NCBI): domain Bacteria; kingdom Bacillati; phylum Actinomycetota; class Actinomycetes; order Kitasatosporales; family Streptomycetaceae; genus Streptomyces; species Streptomyces sp. SID5643. The sequence goes on along the minus strand of NZ_WWIC01000240.1, from coordinate 15,886 downwards.
GCCCAGAAGCGCCGCCGCTGAGCACCGGAAGGCGGGTCGCCTGTCTGGCCGACCGGCAGGCCCAGGGTCGCGCCATGCCATGTTGAGTGGGCGTTCACCACGCGTCCCTGCCAGTTGCGTTCTAGGCTGCCCAGTGCTGCCGTGCCCAAGGGGGGACTATGACAACCGCCGTTGAACGCCTGCGCGCTGACTCCGAAGCCGTGCGCATCATCGAGACGTTTGCGGGCCGCGGCGAGATCGCGCTCTTCTCGATGAAAGAACTCCGCCGCATCGGGAAACATCGGAGCCTGCGGGGACAGGCTCTCACGCATATCACCGAGATGCTGCGCGCCCGAAAGTTGGAGTACCTGCCCATTCGCCTGCCGCGCAACCAGGATCACCACATCGTGGCCTGGCGGCGAGGTACCCCCGGCACTGAACTGCTAGAGAGAGTCCAATGGCTCAGCCGTGAGGCGGGAAGTCATGGGGCTGCCGTGCGACTCTCAGACGACGAGACCGTTCATCTGTACCGTGCCGCACTGGCCGAGCGGGATAGGCGCGCGTAATGTCGCAGTCTTGAAATGCGAAGCCCCCTGGAAAGGTCCAGGGGGCTGAAGCCCAGCGCTGAGCTCGATCACTCGTACTCGCGTAGCAGCTCTTCGATCTTGCGGTTGGCGATCTCCTTCCGTCCGTCGATGCACTTGGCATATCGGCTCAGCAGGACTTCGACGCTATTGCCGGCGCGCTCGGCTACCTCGGTCGGGTCCACTCCGGAGTTGAGCCAGGTCGACAGCGCCGAGTGCCGTAGGTCGTACGGGCGCGCGGCGAGCGGCGAGGCGACCGCGGCCGGCGGGAGCGCCAGTGCACGGGCCTCCTGCCAGACGCGGTAGTACGTCGAGGAGCCGACCACTCCCCCGCGCTCATTGGTGAACAGCCGCCCGTCCTCGACGGTGCCGAAGGTGTCAAGATGCTGCCGGAGGATGGCGACGAGCTGAGGCGGAATTGGCACGAGCCGGACCTCCTCCGCGGGCCGGTTCTTCAGGCCCCGGTCGTCGTGGGTCTCGCCGGAGTCTGTCCACTGCTTGCCGACACTGGGGCGCGTCCGGTTCAGCAGTGCCGTCCCCCAGCCGGTCTCGGGAAGCTTCAGGTCCGTACTGTTGAGGCCGACGGCCTCAGCCGGGCGCAGGGCGCCGTAGTACATGCAGGCGAACAGGCCGACGAGTCGACGGCCACGCGCGCGACCGTACCCGCCGACGTACGAGACCGCCGTCAGCAGGGACCGAGCCTGCTCGGGATTGGCTACCACCCGGGGGTCGACTTCTCCGGCGACCTTCGGCTTCTTCCAGCGGATGCCCGTGATCGGATTCTCTTTGAACTCCCCGAGGTCCACGGCGTAGTGCATTGCATTGACGAGTGTCCGACGCTTGCGCCGAACGGTCTCCGCAGCCGCCGCCGTCCCGTCGAGCTTCAGCTTCAGCGAGTCCAGGACGGCCCTGCCGATCGCGGCGTCACCGAGATCCGAGAGCGGACGCGACGCCTTGGCCACCCAGTGCAAGGTGTTTGCGATCTCGGTCGGCAATTCGCGCTCGTCCGGCCCCGGGAGGACGAAGGCCCAGTTGCGGAGTGCCTTCCTGATCAGTTCCTCGGACGGCTGACCCGGACGATCGTCGAGGAGGGCCATCGTCACGGCGGTCAGGGCCTCATTGACCCCGTTTCGCGTGTTCGGCGCCGCGTGCGGCCACTTCATGGCCAGGTACTTCAGAGCGAAGGCGTACCAGGTCATCGAGGCCGCCTTCTCGACCATTGAGTCGGGCAGCCCTGTGATCGTGTCGAATTCTTCGCCGGCATGAGTGGCGCGGAGCAGCTTGGAACGGTAGTGGTCCGCTAACCCTTTGGTACGGAACTGTTCGGAGAACACGTTCCCGACGACAGTCCATCGGACGTCATAGGAGGACTTCTTGGTATTCCTCTTCCGGACGCCCCACACCTTCACGTCGAGGGACTTCACGCTGCCGCCTCCAACTGCCGCAGCCAAGCGGTGAAGTCGCTCCGCCAGACTCGCAGCTCGCCGTTGGGCAGCTTGAAAGCCGCCGGTCCGAGCCCCAGCTCGCGCCAGCGGTAGAACGTCCGGCGAGAAACGCCGCCCAGTTCGTCCAGGACTTGGCGAACAGTCATCAGCTCGTCGCGGCGGGCGTCCATGTCGGCTCTCCTTCCGTTCCAGGGGCAGGTTCGAGGGTTTCGGCGAGCCAGGCTTCGGCGTCGGTGAGGCCGGTCCCGGCGTAGATCCAGTGCGCGAGGACGAGGGTGGTGTCCCGGTCGGTCTCGGTCGCTTCCAGGGCCTGTGCGCGGCGCCATTCGGCGCGGGCGTCGCGAAGGGCGCCGAGGGTGGTGGAGTAGCGGCGGGACTTGGTGGAGAAGTGGCCGCGGAAGCCGAGCATGTGGGCCCAGGCCCGCAGGCGGAGGTGTTCGAGATCCTTGCGCGCGCCGAGGGTCCAGGCCGTGCGGACGAGCCGGCGGGCGTGGTCGCTGATGTCGAGTTGGGCGAGTTCGGCGAGGAACTTCAGCGGCCGGTCCAGAGCCCCCGTGGCGGTCTCGGCGCCCTTGGTGGCGTACTTGGCGATGTACGCGGCGACGGCCCGCTCGGTCAGCTCCTGGCCGCCGTCGAAGTCGGCCGAGCGGATGGTTCGCACGTCGAGCTGACGGCCGAAGGCGAAGGCATGCGCCCGCCCGTCGAGGATCGGGCCGTCCACGCGGGCGGCGGCGGTGGCGGCCTGGATGGCGTCGGTCAGCAGCTCGGCGGTGGCCCACGCGGGAGGCGGGGTGTCGCCGCCCCCGGGGCCGTCGATGCGGATGACGGCGTGGAAGTGGACGGCTCCGCGCTTCTGGTACTCGGCGACCTTGGCGAAGGACACCCGGGCGTGCTCACGGAAGGCCCGCTGTGTGAGCCCGGCGCGCTTGGCGACCTCCCGGCGCAGGTAGATCGAGAAGCGCCGCCACAGCGGACCGGCGTGCGCATTCCAGAGCACGGCCGCTTCGTAGTCGTAGGTGTCCGGGTCGAGCGGAGTGCCGAGGGCGGGGTCGTCCTGGTCGTGAAGGACGCCGCAGCGGCAGCGGCGGACCGAGCCTGCCGGGCCAGTGGGGCTGTTGTGGACCGGACCGAAGCTCGGCGCAGTGAGGGTGGCGAAGGCGCGCGGGTGTGCGGCGACGCGTTCGGGGACGCCCTTGCCGCCGCGCAGTCCGGAGGTGATCAGGTGGAAGGTGTCGCGGCGGTACACCTCGGCGCAGGCCGCGCACCGGGTCGTGCGGCGGTTGTTGCAGCGGACCAAGAGGTGACCGGCCGGGAGGCTGGAGGAGTCGAGGTGGTGGAGGACGTTGCCGATTTCGCCGGTGCGGGTGTTCAGGTCGTACTCCGTGCGGTGGCCGTCGAGGCGGATCGGGTGGGTGCAGCCGCCGAGGCCGGCGAGCTGGCGCAGGAGTGCGGGCATGGTGCCCAGGGCGGCCAGTTCGCCGAGTTCGTGGAGCGGGGGCGGAGTGGCGCGGGTGATGATGTCTTCTCCTTCTGGTTTCGGCTGGAGGGAGAGCCCCCGGGGCGGCGGATGCTTGGCGGTATCGAGGCCGCCCCGGGGGTCTGGTGTGTCAGCGGCGGTGCTGGTCGCGGAGCATCGAGCGCAGGACCACGGCGGCGACGGCAACGGAGATGGCCGTGACGGCGACGGCGGCCAGGAGCGCGGTCAGCACGACACCGCCGACGAGGACGGCCGCGACCGCTCCCGTGCTGACGGAGATCTGAGGGGCGGGAGGCCGAGCGGGTGCCTGGTCGGCCACGGTGTGGGGATAAGCGGGCGGCGGTGTCGGGCTGTCGGGGTACTTGGGCAGGAACACAGCGAAGCTCTCCTTACCTACTCGTCTAGTCATGTGAGCCGTTGACGATGTCCACGCCGGAGCGCGTACCGGACTCGATGGCGGGGGCCATGAACGTGTGCGAGAGCCAGAAGCCGAAGAGGGCGATCAGGACGACGATCCACGTGCGGACGCCGAGGAACTTGACCGCTCCCCAGGCGAAGAAGCCGAGGACGGCGACGAGCGGGAGGCTGACGGTCACGGAGGCGGGTCCTTTCAGCGGACGGGGCAGCGGTGGGTACGGGCGGCCAGTTCGGCGGCGGCGCGGCTGTCGTAGTCGGCGGAGAAGCCGCAGCGCGGGGCCATGCAGGCGGCGGTGTGCTTCTCCCGGCCGCGACCGTCGTAGGAGGTGCCGACCTGGACGGGGCCGATGCGGGTGACGGAGCGGAAGCGGCGGTTTGCGCTCATGTGGGTGTCTCCTCTCAGAGCTGGGCGGCGATGGCGTCGGCCATGGGCGGCGGGACGCCGAGGCGGGCGCGCAGGGTTGGGGTGTCGATAGCCGTCCCGGTGCGGGCGTGGTGCTCGGCGGCGACTTTGCGGGCGTGCTCGACCAGGGCGGCCGGGACGGCGACCGGGGGCGTGGGCGTTGCCGGAATCGGTACCGGCTTGACTGCCGGAGGCGCCGGGAGTTCCGGTGCGGGGTCGAGGACGGCGTCCTCCTGGCCCTCGATCTCCTTGGACGTCTCTCCGTCCACGTCGTCACTGGTCTCGTCGTGCGATGCCGGCGGGGAGTGGACGAGGAGGGTTCCGCCGAGGAAGGCGACCGCGGGCCAGCCCGCGACGAGGATTCGGAGCCAGGCCGGTACGTGGTCCAAGTCGAGCAGTCCGGCTGTGGCGATGTTCGCGCCGAGGGATGCAGCGAGGGCGATCAGGAACCAGCACCACCCGGCCGCTTTCGCCTCCCCGGAGCGCAATCGGCGCCAGGCGGCGACGAGCAGCAGGTCAACGCTGATCGGGTAGGCCCACGCCTTCCACCCGTCCTGTCCGGCCGCTGAGGCGACGTCGTGCAGGTGGGCGAAGGACAGCGCGGCGGCGATGACCGCTTGGACGAGCACCGCGTCGACGCGGGCCAAGTGGGCACGCATACTGCGGCTCCTTCCGGATTCAGGCATGGGAGGGGTAGGGAGTTGGCGTGAGACGGTCATGCCGACCGGGGATGCGTTGGGACGCCGATCAGTCGGTCACCGGCCGGGGCCACACGACCGGGTCCGGAGTCTCGACGGTCGGCCGTACGGGCACGTCGGGCCGGAAGGGCTTGAGCGCGGGCAGGTCGGGGACCATGTGGGCCGACTCGCGGCAGGTCTCGGCGGCGTCGCCGAGGGAGAGGTACGGGGTACGGATGCGGGACCAGCCGCCGGAGGTGTCACCAGCCACGGCGAGGCCAGGCCGTTCAGGGGCGATGGCGCAGGCGGCGGAGACCGCCTCGGGCGCAATGTCGCCGAGCGCCATCTTCGCAGAGGCTTCGTCGTTTACGCGGTGGCAGACGCGGCCGGTCAATTGGGCCCGCAGCATGGTCGCGCCCTTGCCAAGTTCGGCCCCGAAGCGCTGGCCGCAGACCTCCAGGTAGATGCCGGCGGCCCGGCCGAGCTGAGCGAGGCGGATGAGCTGGGTGACCATCTCGTCCCGGCGTTCCTCGTCCTTCTTCGTGGCGACCAAGAACAGTTCGGCCACCTCGTCGACGAACAGCACGACGGGAACCGGGCGTTCGTGCGCGGGCAGGCCCCAAATGTCGGAGGTGATCTCTTCGTCCGGGGTGCTGGGTGCGATGCCTTGCCGGGCTTTGATCAGGTCGTATCGGTCCTCCATTTCCTTGATGAGCACGGGCAGCAGCTCTGCGGCCTGGTCCGGGTCGGTGGCGAGTGCTGACAGGCGTGGGGCGAAGGGCGCCAGTTCCACGCCCCGTTTGCAGTCGATGCCGACCAGGGCGACGGGTTGGCGGGCGAGGCCGGCGACGAGGTGCCGCAGGTACATGGACTTGCCGGACAGCGTGGCGCCAAGGGTGAGTTGGTGCGGAACGGCGCGGTAGTCGCGCACGAACGGAGTGGCGTCCTCGCGCAGCGCGACCGGCACCCGCAGCAGGTCCGGGTGGAACTTGCGGGGCATATGAACCTTCCGCAGCACGTCGAAGCCGACGAGCCGTAGTTCCACCACCCCCGGCTTGACCGTGCTCACGTAGACGGCGTGGACGCCCCAAGCGTGCCGCAGCCGTTCGGCGGAGGCGGCCACGTCGGCGGGCTCCTGGCCCGGGGCAAGCCGCAGGCGGACCCGCAGCCCCGTCGTGGTCGGCCGAATGATCCCCCGACGCGGGGGCACGGGCCGGACCTCACGGCGGGTGGTGGCCTTGACCGCCAAGACCCGCAGCCGGGAGGGCGCCACAGTCAGACCGCACGCCTCCATGACCGAGCTGTAGGAGCTGAGCAGCCGGACCGTGGATATCGGTAAGCCGACAGTGGACCAGTACATCCCAGGGTGTTTGGCCCGGGCGTAGGCGGCCCCACCGCCGAGTGCGGCGACGGGACCACCCACCTCCAGAAGCGTTGCCAGCTCGGTCATCAGGCCGCAGCCCCCACGGAGGCCGGGTAGGCGGCCGGGGTGACCGCGGCGGCGCGGAAGGCGATGCCGTGACGCTGCTGCCCGTTGAACACGCTCTCCCACGGCCGGGCGACCAGACCCGGCAGAGAGACCGGGGCACCGAGGGTGAGCCCTTCCGCCACCCCGCTCTCCGGGACGGTCACCTTGATCAGGGACGACTCACCCTCCTCGATGTAGACGACGCCGATCGTCATCAGGGCCTCACCGCTGACGGCATCCTTGGCGATCTCGCCCGTCTGCCGATCGCGGACCTTGGGTTCGGGCGCCTCGGTAAGCAGGATCGTCGCGGCCGAGGTCTCCACACGGATGGTGCGCAAGGTTTCTTCCCATCTACTCGTCTAGACAAGATGCAGCCTTCGAACCCGGCGGCGCCGGGAACGATGACCACCTTGCCACACAACTTGCCCACTCGTCTATACGAGTATGCGTGTGGGGGTGTACGAGTCCGGGAAAGTGGCCTCGCGCACCGCCGATCAGTTCGCCGGGAGCTGGTAGGAGAGGACGTAGGCGTCCGCCGCCATGACCGTGTCGCAGACCTCCACGGCCCGCCCCGCGGTGTCGAAGGCAGTGCGAATCAGATGGATCACCGGAACGCCAGAGGCCAGTTGCAGCGTCTTGACCTCGGATGGCGAGGGCATCCGGGCCCGGATCTCCTCCTCGAAGTGGTCGAGCTGATGGCCCAGTTCCTCAAGCCGGGCGTAGATTCCGCCGGGGCCCGGGTTGGGTTCGGCGATCTGCGTACCGCGGGCGATGTCGAGCGGCAGGTAGGAGGTGGCGAACTCGACCGGCCGTCCGTCGAGCAGGTACCGGCGACGCCGGGCGAGCACGCGCCGCACGGAACCGAGGCGGGTGGAGATGTCCTGACTGGCCTTCTCCTCCTTGACCTCCAGACTGTCCACCTTCGGGTGACTGCCGGCGGCGTCGGCCTCCACGATGAACGCGGATTTGCCCTGCTCGCGGTGGCGCCGGGCGAACCGGTCCGAGGCGAGGCGCCGGACAGGGGGCCGGGGCCGGACGAAAACGCCCTTGCCGTGCTCGGCGTGCACCAGGCCCTCGCCCTGGAGGACCGAGAAGGAGTTGCGGACCGTCATCCGGGAAACGCCGTAGTGCTCGACCAGCTCAGCCTCGGAGGGAAGCTTCTCCCCTTCCTTGAATCGCCCACGGTCGATGGCCTCGCGCAGCTGGTCGGCGATCTGCCGGAAGACCGCACGATCACTGGTCGGATCGAGGCCGCCGAGAATGCTCGGTAGAGACGTCACGCGTACTCCTTTAGGTATCTAGACGAGTGGGCGAGTGTTGTTGCTACGGTGGAGAGCCTAGTCAGCCGAGAGGGCCAAGGAACGTGAGCACAGAACGCCCGCACTCCGTGAGCGTCGCCGGGGTCATTGTCGATGACCAGGGCCGGGCCCTCCTGATCAAGCGCCGCGACAACGGTCACTGGGAGCCCCCGGGCGGAGTCCTCGAACGTGAGGAAACCATCCCCGAAGCCCTCCAGCGCGAAGTTCTCGAAGAAACCGGCATCAAGATCGAGCTTCCCGCGACCCTGACCGGCGTCTACAAGAACATGACGGGCCTGATCGTCTCCCTCGTCTTCCGCTGCCAGGCAGCCGACGGCACCCCCACCACCGGAGACGAGACCCGCGCACTGCGCTGGGCCACCCGCGAAGAAGTCATCGACCTTTCCGACGAGGCCTACGCGATCCGCGTTCTTGACGCACTCGACGCGGCGACCCCGCCGGCCATCCGCGCCCACGACGGCGTGAAACTCGTCTAGCCCGAACCCGCTGCACATGGCGGCCTACCAGCACGAAGGAACTTGTATGCACGAGTATACGAGTACAGCCCGGGTCTGGGGACTGTCTTGCCCAGGATTCCCGGAAGAGGTCAGCCGGGCCCGCCGCTGGACCCGGGACATCCTGCGCGGATCTCCCCTGGCGGACGAGGCCGAGCTGATCGTGAGCGAGCTGAGTTCGAACGCGATCCTCCACACAGCCAGCGGCTTGCAGACGGGCAGCTTCCATCTGGCACTCGCGGTGTCCCCGCAGGTGGTCGCCCTGTCGGTCACCGACGAGGGAGGAACGGGCACCGCCCCGAAGGTCGAGCAGCCGAACGAGGACGAGGTACACGGCCGCGGATTGGGCATGGTCAGCGTCATCGCAGACCGGGTCGTCATCCACGGCAGCCGCAGCGGCTACACCGTCACGGCTGAACTCTTCACGGACGTCCAGCCGGGAGGACACCCGTGCTGATGGACAAGCCCCAGCGGGGTTTCTGGTGCGAGTGCTGGACGCAGGACGTCAACGACGAGACAGGATGGCCGGCCCTCCGAGCCTCCTTCGATGCCTATTCGGCACCGCAGGCCGACAGATGGGTAGCAGTCGCCCTGCGCACAATCTCACCGGCCCTGGACCCGGACGCCTTCGATGAGGCTTGGAGCTGGCTCTACGACGGCCGCATCAAGACGCGGCGAGCCCTCTTACGCATGGACCCCTGCACGGTCTCAGTGACCCACGCCAGCACTCGCATCACATGGACGATCCGGCCAGTAGTCTTCCTGCCGTTGCTCCACCGCCAACACGCTGCACTCCCAGCATGTGCGCACTACTTCAATCCCGGCGCCACAGACTGAGTTACAACTTTCTCTACTGGTTCAAGGCGGCTCGCTCCGCTCACCGCGCGCGGCCCGGCCCCCGGCCGGGCCTGCGCTCCTGTCTCCGCCCCGCTCCAGCCCGGCCGGCGCCCATGCCGCGCACTCGGCAATCAGCCACCTGATGCCAGAGAAGGGGTACGTCGTGGCTGGGGCGGTCGGCTCCACGGCTTTAGGCAGCCACTTTGGCGCGAGCCTCGAAGATCATGGCCCCAACGTCGTGCTTTACCGGGCAGGTCCACAGACTGCCCGACGCGCCGGAAGCTTACGGGGCCATGATCACTCGCGCCAAAGCAGCTCCAGCCCAAAGCCGCTCCACCGACCTCACAGAATCAGCCTGCACGAAGCCTCACAGCAGGAAGACCATCGAATATCATGTCCCTATGTCGCCAAGCCTTTCCTATGTCATCCGCACCATGTCGGGCGCCTCGGACGCGAACTCTTTGATCTCCGCAAGCCGCCGAGCCATGCGCATGGGAGGCTTGTCACTCGACCTAGGGAATGCTCATCGAATATACCCGAACGGTGCCGTGCCCATGGCAGCGGCTTTGGAGTATTTTCGCGCAGATGGGCTTCGAATATCGACCACTCGCCTCAATGCATCAGTCATAAGTACTCGATTCCTGCACCCACTGGCAGCAACACCAGAGAACATCCGGAACCATCCCGCCGGAAACATCGTATGGAAGTACAACGAAGAACAGTCGACCGGTCTATGCAACGCGTTTATCGACATGCTCGAAGAGAACGCACGCTGCGAAACCGGTGTCATCGAGTCTCTCAATTGGTGTCTTTTCGAAGTGTTGGACAACGTATTCCAGCACAGCAAGGCCCCATACGGATATGCCATGATGCAGATCCACGCGAAGCGTCGATGGTGTACGGTCGCGGTCGCGGATTGCGGTATTGGGATCCACAGATCTTTCAAAGAAAGCAACGTCTACGCAGCACAAAATGCATACGAGGCGATAATGCTTTCCGTGCAAGAAAAGGTGACCAGCAAAACCAAGAATATGGGCAACGGCCTCTACGGCCTCATGCGCGTCGTGGGCCTCAACAAGGGTGAGCTGCAGATCCGCTCCGGCAGAGGATGGCTTGAATACCGGGATGGAGAGATAAAAGGAGATTACTCGATGTCGATCCCTTTGGTCGATCTGAATGACCATCATGGCACCACTGTCGACTGGCAACTCGACCTGAGCAAACGTGTGAGCCTTGCCGAGGCCCTTAACTTCCCCGAGCCGAATCTATTGCTCGAACGCATAGAAGATCAGGCAGGGGAGCACTGCCTTCGGGTTGCCGACTTCGAAGAAGGGCTGGGCACCCGTCGATCAGCAGAGCAGATTCGCAATAAGCTTGTAAATCTGCTGAACCTGGGCGCCCCCCGATTGACACTCGACTTCTCGGGAGTTTATGTAGTTTCTTCAAGTTTCGCCGACGAGGTCCTTGGAAAGCTGGCGCTCGAAATGGGAATCGTTGGGTTCATGGGTCGCTTCGACCTGAAGGGGATGACGCCCACCGTTTCCGCTATCGTAAATCGAGCGATTTCCCAGAGGATCGCGGAAGGTGACGACCGAACTCCCGGACAAGGCACGCGACATTAGGGGATCTTCTACCCCTCACTACTTGGCGTAGTGCTTCCGCATGGGTGCCGGATGGCAATCAAGAACGCCCCTCAATCTGATCGCGCAGAGCACTAGCGTCCAAGACGCGCCCTCTCACCAGCGAAAATGCGGCACGCGCGTAGGTTGGGTAGCCGGTGGTGAGGCGGCGCCATTACGGACGGGCGGCGCGCACAGCGGCCCGAGCAAGCCAGGAATGATGATCTGATTCAGGTGGAAGTCGGGTCGAACCCGGTCCCGATGCACGAGACTGACCCCCTGTGCTGCTAGACATGCATCCGTGTACTCAGCTCTCTCCCCTTCGCAGCTCCAACTGCTGCGACACCTCATGCTCGCCGAGGTCCCACACCCCGATGCAGATCCCGTCTCCGTAGCGGTCCGAGACCTCGAAGAAGCGAGCGTCCCGGACGACGTGCAGACTCTCAGCTGGATGGGACTGTTGGAGGTCAGAGGGGAGCGCCTGGCCATCACGCCGCGCGGAAGGGCAGTGCACTTCGAAGCCGAGTGCGCCGTACTCTCAACGCGCCTGGCCGAGGTGAGCGCCTTCGCCGACGACCTCCAGCGACTCGCACCCTCACTCAGTGCAGAACTGCACGCGCTCCGCCAGCTCGCCAATGGGGCATGGAGCAGGACGGAGGCGATGGCATACGTGGAGCGTTGGGCGCACTGAACAGGCCCTACGCTTCCCCGCCGGCCTCCTTGGGGAGCACAACGCGGCGATGAGGTTTGCGGGCCTTGTCGGGGACCGGCAGGATGCCGACTTTTTCAAGGTCAGCCGTAGTAATCGTGGGGGCGGCGAGGATGCGCTCCAGCAGCTCCTGCTGGGCGGGCGCGAGGTCAACAAGTCGGCGCAGCACCGAAAGCAGTTCCATGAGCTCCCGCGACCAGCCGGCTGGCCAAGACTCGACATGCAGGTCGTCCAAGGGGCTGCTCTTGCGGCTGTTGGGGTTGACCTTTCGGTAACCGAACCATTTTTTAATGATCTGCATGCCGCCGACGTCGTAGTTCCACACTGCGGCGGGGACAGGGCTGACGTGCCCGCCGCCCAAGTGCAGGGTACCGGTCATCTCGGCGTACTGGATCTCAGCGGGTACTTCCGCCCCTACGTGCTGGTCGTAACGGAGCCGGCGCGCATCGCCTAGCGGAAATAGGACGTTCCCGGCCGGTCGGCCATCTTCCGAATCGGCATAACGCTCCCCGTACGTCGAGGCCCACAAGAGGTGCTTACCCAGTTGCACCGCTTCGCGCCATAGGGCGGTATCACGGGTGAGCGGTAGCCGCACGCCTGGGGTGAGGAGCTCCTCGGTGAATCGCTTGGTGAATCCGGCGTGCCCGGCAACAGCCGCCGCATATGCAGCCAGATCATGCACCGTGACGTCGTCGATGCCAATCTCGGCGGCGAGGTAGGCCAGAAGGCGCGGATGCACGTTGGGAGTGCCGTCCGGATGGAGGATCGGCATGATCTTGCCACCGCGGCCGTTGAAATGGTGGGTGTCGGGGAGCAAGGAGGTGGCGACGATCGCAGGCCCGGTTTCGATCTCGTGCGAGGACTGCTGGTTCAGGAAGATCTGCTCTGGCTGCATGGCTTCCCACAACGCCGGCCGGGCGAAGTCGATGACACGGCTATCGGAGATCAGCCACTGCCGGTCGAAGCTTCGCATGGCGATGCGTACCAGGTCAGGCGCCAGGTTCGTTTCGACCGCAAGTTCCCGGGTGTGTTCAGGCTGCCCAGGCAAAGGATCCCTACTCGCGTCCAGCGAACGGTCCCTGGTCTCCTTGAATAGCTCCGCCTTCTTGGCGAGATCATTCTCGTGGATCAAACGCGCCCAGCGCTTCTCAAGCACCTGCTTGCTGGGGCCGTTGACCCAGGAGCGGTTGGCTTTGATGCCTGGACTTCCCCAGCGGAAGAGATCGTCGAGAGCGGGATAGTCCTCCCAGCCCGTCTCGGTGGTTGGGCGGAAGGGGCGAATAGCATCCGCGTGCGTGTCCTGCCAGCCGTCGTCGTCTAGCCGGATCTCTTTAAGCTGGCGGTACTTGGCGCCTCGCTTGCCGTGGACGGCGCGGTAGTGGACACGGGCGGGTCGCTTAGGGTCGGTGTCTTTCGTGCGGACGAAGATGCAGATGGCCAGAGGCTGTGCAACCCCCGGGAAGATCCGGCTGGCCACATCCGGGCGATGCCCCTCCGGAGACAGGTCGATAATCCAGCCTTCGTCACAGGTGCGCCGCAGGTAGTCCCGCATGCCACGCCCGCCCGGTCCTGTCGTGAACCCCGAGGGCGTGATGAAGCAAACCACTCCCTGCTGATCCTGGGGATGGACGTCGAAGACCTTCCACGTCGCCCAGCGCCAGAAGTAGACATAGAGGTTCTTCAGCACGTGCTCATAGCGGCCGTTGCCAGGCCACTTGAAGGCCTCGATCGGAGCCACGCCCTGGGCAGGTGTGCCCTTCTCGACCCAGCCGCCGCGCCCCTTGGCCTTATCGTCGTAAGGCGGGTTGCCAATCGCAACGGTGACCGGCGTGCTGGCCTTCACCTGGTTCGCCCGTTTACGAGACTCAGAGATCACTCCGTACGTCGAGGCAAGGGTTTCCTCGGCCAGATACGGGTCGTCCAACGTATCGGTGACGAAAAGCTTCATCCCATCCGCCGGCGCGACCGCTTGATACCGCTTAAGCAGATCCGAGGTCCGCAGCTCAGCGACAGCGAAGGGCCCCATCTGCAGCTCGAAACCGATCAGGCGCTTCGCCAGATCACCTATCGCATCCGGCGTTGCTCCGGGTCCGATGTTCTCTGCCGCCCAGGCGGCGACATGTTCAATGACCGCGTGAAGGTATGTGCCTGTTCCCATGGCTGGATCGACGATGCGCACGCTCTCGTCCGCATATCCATCTGAGCGACCTAAGCGCGTACGCAGCACGTCCTCGGTGAGACGCACCATTTCCTCGACCACTTCGCGCGGGGTGTAATACGAGCCGCTCTTCTGCCGTAGCTTCTCGTCGTACACTTCCAGGAACGACTCGTATAGGTGCAGATATGCGTCCCGCCGGCCCTTACGAATCGCCGCCCAGTCAACTGCGTCAATCACCTGAATGAGCAAATCGAGACTGACCTCGAAGCTCACCGTGATGTTGTCGGTGAGGAGCTGAAGGGCCTTGCCCATCAAGGCATGCCCGGCATCCAGCTGCCGACCAACCTCATGCAGCCCCACCCCCTTCAAGGAGATGTCCTCGGTGCGCGCCAGCAGCAGCGCGAAAGTCACTGCCTGGGCGTAACCGTCGGCGAAGGTGGCGTCATCGGCCGTCGGAAAGAGCAGTCTGCGCCAGTCATTCTTCAGCCCTGTGAACCGCAACTCCTCAGGACGCGCGCCCTCCGCCGCATACCTGCTCTCGAACTCCAATTGCTCCAGGACCGCCGCGCGCAACAGGCGACACAGCGGCGCAGTGCGCCGAACCAGAGCCGAGGCATGGCGGATTGGCTCGGGAACCCAGTGCAGGAAGGTCCTCAAGAGACTATTGAACGCTGCGGGCTCACGAGCGGTTAGCGACCGTCCTGCACTGGCCAAGTCGCCCTCGAAAACGACCGGAGTGCCGATCTGCTCCCCGGTGCGAAAGAGTCGCCACTCCGTGCCGTTGGTGTAGAGCACGTTCGGCAGGTCACGCAGTCGCTCCCACTGCTTCTTGTTGCGCCCCGTGAACTTTTCCGGATCAACAGAATGACCGGGACGTTTGACTTCGATGTAGCCGACGATGTCGCCATGCACCTCGACTGCATAGTCGGGGCGTACACCCACGTCACGCAGAGGAGTTTCGGAGTGCCACAGAACGCCGTCCAAGGCATCGTGACTGCCCACAGTCTCCAGGAGCTTCTGCATCGGCGGGCGGATGGACGCCTCGGGGTCGCCCGGGCCGTTCACCATGTCCTTGCACGACGCGCCGAAGGTTGATATGGCCTCCGAGAGCCAGCCGAACTGCTCCTGCGTCACTACCGTACCCCCCACGAACTGCCGATCACGACTTGATGGTATGTCAGGTCACCAGGAAGATCCAGACGAAGTCTCTGCGTGACATGCGGCGTTGAGGAAGAACGTGGAGTGCGGCGCGGGACGACGCTTCGCACAGGGGCAGAGGATCAGACAAGGTCGCGCCAGAACGTGACCGTTGCTCTTGGGGCCCAGCTGTCATCCCGACCGGGCGGGGTCACGGAGGGATCCGCGAACGACTGCACTCGACCACGTTAGGAGCCGTGGACCACTCGTGGACCGATATACGGTGCTCAGCTCCATGTAAGGCGCTGACCAGGAAGGATGCTGCGAGGTGCAACGCCCTCCGGAGCCGTGTGCGCAGGTTCGAATCCTGCCGGGGGCACCTTGCATGAGGTGCCCAAAGACCCCGCCATCAGCGCTTTCGCTGGGACGGGGTCTTCGTGTGTGTGCAGGCGTGTGCCGCTCGGAGCGGCTGTATGCCGAGGGCTGTGGACGAGGCACGGACGGTATCTCGAAGCGTTGTCCCAGGCGAGTCGTACTGTCCACGGTCTTCGCGTTCGGTGCGACAGTGACACGTCGGGCAGGAAGCTGACGTGTCAGATGCGTGCGCTTGGATGAGCAGGTGACTGTTCATGATGTTGCTCGACACCTGCCTGAGAAACAGTCCTCAGTGAACACTGCCGTTTCATGGCCGTCGTGGAGGCAGTCCTGAGCCCTGAATGGGAGAGCCGCCACCACTCCTTCGACGACCACTGGTCCGAGACGGAGTCGATGGCCTCGATGCTGAGCGGATCGGGCGACGAGTACTCCGTTGTTTTCTCACCCGTCGGCGTCTACGTGCGGGAATTCGATCATGAATCGCCCATGAGCCCCGATACAGAAGACGGCCCATGGCCCGGAGTGCTCGACGAGGTCTCTCCGGGTCGGCAGGACCTCCACGCTGTGCCGGCACGCTCGGCCACCTCGGTTGGGCTGAGGCCGGTGGGCTGACTGTCGACGGCTGAGGCTCGTGTCACAACTGTGCCAGACGCAGAGGTCAGCCACCGCCGACGAAGGTTCCTGCGGTCGAACTGCGGGGCCCCTCCTCAGATGTTGAAACTGCAGGGTTACTTGCACGATCCGCCGACCTCTCCACTAAGACCGTGTCCTACGTGGTGAGGCGGACG
>NZ_WWIC01000239.1:0-30695 GCF_009872555.1 Streptomyces sp. SID5643 | reverse complement strand
CAGCAGCCGGGAGACGTGCATCTGCGAGATGCCGACCTCCTGCGCGATCTGCGACTGGGTCATGTTGCCGAAGAACCGCAGCAGCAGAATCCGCTTCTCGCGCGGCGGAAGATCCTCCAGCAGAGGCTTGAGGGACTCCCGGTACTCCACGCCCTCCAAGGCCTCGTCCTCGGCGCCGAGGGTGTCCGCGACCGCCGGGGACTCGTCGTCGGTGTCGGGAACGTCCAGGGACAGCGTGGAGTACGCGTTGGCGGACTCCAGGCCCTCCAGGACCTCCTCCTCCGAGATAGCCAGCTTCTCGGCGAGCTCGTGGACCGTGGGGGAGCGGCCGTGCAGCTGCGAGAGCTCGGCCGTGGCCGTGGTCAGCGCCAGGCGCAGCTCCTGCAACCGGCGCGGGACGCGCACCGCCCAGCCCTTGTCGCGGAAATGCCGCTTGATCTCGCCGACGACCGTCGGGGTCGCGTACGTCGAGAACTCCACGCCGCGGTCCGGGTCGAACCGGTCGACCGACTTGATGAGGCCGATGGTGGCGACCTGGGTGAGGTCGTCCAGCGGCTCACCGCGGTTGCGGAAGCGGCGGGCGAGATGCTCCACCAGCGGCAGATGCATCCGGACCAGCTGGTTGCGCAGCTCCGCGTATTCGGGGCTGCCGCTGCTCAGGGTGCGCAGCTTGAGGAACATCTCGCGCGCGCCGCTGCGGTCCGGCGAGCCGTGCTGCGCACCTGATGTGTGGTGTGTGCGCGGTGCCTGATCCTCGGAGTCTCGCTCGTGCTCGCTCATCGTCCCGCCCGTCGCCTCTCCCCGAGCCCTCGCCTCCTCCGCCACTCTCGACTCCTCGCGAGTGGGGGGACCCCCCTGGGCCGGGGATGCGGCGACCCCCGCGCCCGGAGGCGCGCTCCGCACGGCGCCGTCCCGGTCCGGCCGCCCGCCGCCCGGGAGGACGGCCTCCGTGGAGTCGTCCTCGGGGTGCGGGCGGGCCTGCTCGGGGATGCCGTCGATGCCGTCCGCCATGCGCCGGGCGCCGCTCGGGCCGCTCGTGCCCGTGCCCCCGGCCGGCAGCTCTCGTGTGCCGCGCTCTTCGTCCCGCACCGGCCCGTCCTCGCTCCTCACGCCGGCCCGGGTCCCGCGCCGCGCTGTTTGTAGAGGCTGATCGAAACGGTTTTGTCCTTGTCCACGGCAGAGGAGACCTTGCCCGCGAGAGCGGACAGGACCGTCCAGGCGAAGGTGTCCCGCGACGGGGCATGGCCATCCGTGGTGGGTGCCGAGACGGTGACCTCGAGTGAGTCGTCGACGAGGCGGAAGACACAGCTGAGCACCGAGCCGGGCACGGCCTGCTGAAGCAGGATCGCGCAGGCCTCGTCCACCGCGATGCGCAAGTCCTCGATCTCGTCGAGGGTGAAGTCCAAACGGGCCGCGAGACCGGCCGTGGCCGTACGCAGCACCGACAGGTAGGCACCCGCGGCCGGCAGCCGGACTTCCACGAAGTCCTGGGTCGCGGGCTCGCCTGCGATCTGGGACACCCTCACCTCCATGGTGGTACAAGCGTTTCAGGGCCGAGGGTCGCCCCCCGGGGGTAACGCGATACGTGGTTCAGCGGTGACGCTATCGCGCTCTTGACGGTCCTGTCCCCGGGACCCCAACCCCTTGTCGTCACTCACAGTAAACCTGTGGATACGCTCCGTGTCTAGGGGTTGGGCGGGCCCAAATGGGAAGAGCGCGCGCCGGGTTGACGTACCCAGACGTCAGACGGTCGAACCGTCCGGCGCCGGGGTCCCGTCGCGTCACACCAGGACATGGTCGACGAAGCACCAACGCCAGGTCTCTCCGGGCTCGTGGGTCCGCATCACGGGGTGACCGGACTCCTTATGATGCTCCGCCGCGTGCCGTCCCGGCGAGGAGTCGCAGCAGCCGACGTGACCGCAGCTGAGGCACAGCCGTAGTTGCACCGGATCCATGCCCTCCGCCAAGCACTCCGGACACGTCTCGCTGAGCGGGCCGGGTTCGGGGTGCGGCAGCGCCTCGGCGTGCGTGCACTGTTTCATGATTGCCAGGTTACGACGGTCGGGCGGAAGACCGCGTCGAAAAACGAGGGCGGGCGAGAACGATGGACGTGATGCCACTGCTGCTGCTCGTGGCGGGCAGTGCCGCGATCGCCGCGGCGGCGCGGCGTACCCCGGTACCGGCGCCGCTGCTGCTGGTGGCCGTGGGGCTGGCGGTGAGCTATGTCCCCGGGGTGCCCGACTACACGCTCGACCCGCACATCGTGCTGCCGCTCATCCTGCCCCCGCTGCTGCACACGGCCGCCACCGAGAGCTCCTACCTCGACCTGCGGGCGCAGCTGCGGCCGGTCGCCATGCTGTCCGTCGGGTACGTGCTGTTCGCGACCTTCGTGGTCGGCTGGGCCCTCTACGTGATCGTGCCGGACATGCCGCTGACCGCGGCCCTGGTCTTCGGCGCGGTGGTGGCGCCGCCCGACGCGGTCGCGGCGACGGCGGTGGCCCGGCGGGTGGGGCTGCCGTCACGGATCACGACGATCCTCCAGGGCGAGTCCCTGCTGAACGACGCGACCGCGATCACCGCCTACCGGGTGGCCCTGGCCGCCGCCGTCGGCGAGGGCGCGACCTGGGCCGGGGGCATCGGCGAGTTCCTGCTCGCGGCGATCGGCGGCGTCGTGGTGGGTCTGCTGCTGATGGCACCGATCCACTGGCTGCGCACGCACGTGAAGGAGGCGCTGCTGCAGAACACACTGTCCCTGCTGATCCCCTTCGTCGCGTACGCCGTCGCCGAGCAGGTGCACGCCTCCGGTGTCCTCGCGGTCGTGGTCGTGGCGCTCTACCTGGGGCACCGCGCGTGGGAGGTCGATTTCGCCACGCGTCTGCAGGAAGAGGCGGTCTGGAAGATGGTCGCCTTCGTCCTGGAGTCGGCGGTGTTCGCGCTGATCGGCCTCCAGCTCCCGGTGGTTCTCAAGGACCTCGGGGAGTACGAGGGCGTCGAAGCGGCCTGGTACGCGGTCGCCGTCTTCCTGGTCGTCGTCGCGGCCCGGTTCGTCTGGGTGTACCCGGCCACCTTCCTGCCCCGGCTGCTGTCGGCCCGGGTGCGGGAACGGGAGCAGAATCCGAGCTGGAAGGGGCCGTTCGTCATCGCGTGGGCCGGGATGCGGGGCGTGGTCTCGCTGGCCATCGCCTTCTCGATCCCGCTCACCCTGCACGACGGTGGGGAGCCGTTCCCGCAGCGCAACCTCATCCTCTTCCTGACGTTCACGACGGTCATCGGGACCCTGGTGGTGCAGGGCTTGACGCTGCCCCCGCTGATCCGGCTGCTCAAGTTCCCCGGGCGCGACACGCAGACCGAGACGCTCGCCGAGGCCAACGCCCAGGCGCAGGCCTCCCGGGCCGCCGAACGGCGCCTGGAGGAGCTCCTCGCCGACGAGCGCAACACCCTGCCCGCCCCGCTCGCCGACCGGCTGCGCATCGTCCTGGAGCGCCGCCGCAACGCCGTCTGGGAGCGGCTCGGGCAGGCCAACCCGATCACCGGGGAGTCCGTCGACGACACCTACCGACGGCTGGCGCGCGAGATGATCAGCGCCGAACGCGAGGTGTTCGTCAAGCTCCGGGACGCCCGCTACATCGACGACGAGATGCTGCGGACCCTGCTGCGCAGACTGGACCTGGAGGAGGCCGCAGCCTTCCGGGAGGCGGCGTGACGACGGGCCGACGTCTCAAGGACGGGGGCGGGCCGACGTCTCAGGGACGGTGACGGGCCGACGTCTCAAGGACGGCGACGGGCCGACGTCTCAGGGAAAAGGACGGCCGGTGATCACCGCCGCCACCGCCGTCCCGCGCGGGAAGGCGCCCTCACCGGCCAGGGTGACCAGCCCGTACAGCAGCTTGGCGACGTAGAGCCGTTCGACGGGCAGGCCGTGCCGCTGCTCGAAGTCCGCCGCGAAGGCCTCCAGCTCGGCGGGCACGCGCGCGTAGCCGCCGCAATGGAAACGGTCGTCCAGGCTCCAGGTGCCGCGCCGGCCACCGAAGGCGTCACGCTGGAGGGCTTCCGTCTCGGCGGTCAGGAAACCGCCTCTGAGCACCGGCACGCCCAGCGCGCGCTGGCCGGGAGCGAGGCCGGCGGCCAGCCCCGCCAGTGTGCCGCCGGTGCCGCAGGCCACGGCGACGGCCTCGGCTCGCCCGCGCAGCTCGGCGCCGAGCGCCCGGCAGCCCCGCACCGCCTCGGCGTTGCTGCCGCCCTCGGGGACGACGTAGGCCTCCTCCGCGTCCGCCGCGCGCAGGATGCCGGCCAGGACGGGCGGCTCGGACTTGCGGCGGTACGTCGCCCTGTCGACGAAGTGCAGCCGCATGCCGTCGGCCGTGCAGCGGGCCAGCGAGGGGTTGAGAGGCCTGGCGGCCAATTCGTCACCGCGAACGACACCGACCGTGGGGACGCCGAGCAGCCGGCAGGCCGCGGCCGTGGCGCGCAGATGGTTGGACCAGGCTCCGCCGAAGGTGACGACGGTCCGGCCGGCCGCCGCCGTCAGGTTCGGCGCGAGCTTGCGCCACTTGTTGCCGATCAGCTCCGGATGGATCAGATCGTCCCGCTTCAGCAACAGCCGCACGCCCCGGGGCTCGAACCGGCCGTCCACGACCTCCTGCAATGGCGAGGGGAGCCGGGGGTGCAGCGCGGTGTGTACGGGGATGTCGGGGCTGGTCACCGGGCCATTGTCACCCGGGAGGGTGGGGCAGGGGGCTTCGGGACTGACGCGTGGCTCCCGGGCAGGGCCCCCCGACCTGTCCCGGACGCGGGCGACTTCGAACGCCGTGACGGGGCCCCCTCTGCCCAGCGGCGCAAAGATCCATTCCCGCTCTTTCGTGTAATAGCACCGCGACGTTGAGTGAGGAAGGCTTGCTCGTGCACATCGATGCCCGGGGCGTATGGGCGTCGGCCACAACCGGGAGGGCAGTTCTCTATGTCGGTAGGCGAAGAGGTCCGCACGGAGCAGACCAAGCCGCAGCAGAGTCTCGGCACGGCGGCCGCGCGGAACCTGGCCACCACGACCAAGTCCGTGCCACAGATGCAGGAGATCAGCTCCCGCTGGCTGCTGCGGATGCTGCCGTGGGTCGACATCCAGGGTGGTACGTACCGGGTGAACCGGCGGCTGACGTTCGCCGTGGGCGACGGCCGGCTGACGTTCGTGAAGACCGGCGACCGCGTCGAGATCATCCCCGCCGAACTGGGCGAGCTGCCGGCGCTGCGGTCCTACGAGGACGAGGAGGTGCTCTTCGAGATCGCCCGCCGCTGCGAGCAGCGGGAGATCCCGGCGGGCGACGTCATCGCCTCGTTCGGCAGCCCGTCCGACGAGGTGTACCTCCTGGCGCACGGCCGGGTGGAGAAGGTCGGTACGGGGCCGTACGGGGAGGACGAGTCCCTCGGCGTCCTCGCCGACGGCGCCTACTTCGGCGACGACGCGCTGCTGAACGAGGACGCGATCTGGGAGTACACCGCCCGCGCCCTCACCGCGTGCACCGTACTCGTGCTGCCCCGCCAGGAGTTCGAGCAGATCGCGGAGCGCTCGGACACCCTGCGCGAACACCTCCAGCAGCGCCGCTCCATCCCCTCGCAGCGCTCCAACAAGTACGGCGAGAAGGAGATCGACCTCTCCTCCGGCCACTCCGGCGAGCCGGACATCCCGCACACCTTCGTCGACTACGAGGCCCGGCCCCGTGAGTACGAACTGAGCGTCGCCCAGACCGTGCTGCGCATCCACACGCGCGTGGCCGACCTCTACAACCAGCCCATGAACCAGACCGAGCAGCAGATCCGGCTGACGGTCGAGGCGCTGAAGGAGCGCCAGGAGCACGAGCTCATCAACAACCGCGACTTCGGTCTCCTGCACAACTGCGAGTACGACCAGCGGATCCAGCCGCACGACGGCGTGCCCGGGCCGGACGACCTGGACGAGCTGCTCAGCAGGCGCCGCGGTACCAAGATGCTCCTCGCCCACCCGCGCGCCATCGCCGCGTTCGGCCGCGAACTCAACAAGCGCGGGCTGGTCCCCGAGACCATCGACATGGCCGGCAACCGCATCCCGACCTGGCGCGGTGTGCCGATCTTCCCGTGCAACAAGATCCCGGTCTCGGATGCCCGTACGACGTCCATCATCGCCCTGCGTACCGGCGAGGCCGACCAGGGTGTCATCGGTCTGCGTGCCTCCGGCATCCCCGACGAGATCGAGCCGAGCCTGTCGGTCCGCTTCATGGGGATCAACGAACAAGCCATCATCAAATACCTGGTCACGGCCTACTACTCGGCCGCGGTCCTGGTACCGGACGCGCTCGGCGTCCTGGAGAACGTCGAGATCGGCCGCTGGCGGTGACGCTGCCGGCACGCCGGCCGTGTCCCCGCCCGTCCGGGCGGGTAGATCCTCGGGGTACGAGCCCAGCGGCAGCGGAAGCGCCACCGTCCGCTCATTCTCCGAGGCGGTCCCATGGGTGAAGCCCTCACGAGGTCCAGGAGGGAGCCGACGCCGCCCGCCCGCGGCGGGCAGCGCGGCGCCGAACCCCGGCCGTCGGCCGGGGCTCCGGAAAGGCAGGGGGACATCCGGACACCGAGGGGCGGCGGGCCGGATCCGGCCGAAGGGCACGAGGCGGTCATGCTGCTGGAGCGGGCCCGTGCGGAGGTCGACCCGGTGCTGCGGGCCGCGCTCGGCTCGCTGCCCGGGCCGATGTGCCGGGTCGCGCTGCACCACTTCGGCTGGGAGCAGGCCGACGGCACCTCTGCGGACGGGGGCTCAGGCAAGGCGATCCGCCCCGCGCTGGTCCTCGCCGCGGCGGCGGCCCTCGGCGGGCCCGAGGCGCGGGCGGGGGCGGCTCGGGCGGCCGCCGCGGTGGAGCTGGTGCACAACTTCACGCTGTTGCACGACGACGTGATGGACCGGGACACCACCCGCCGCCACCGCCCCACCGCCTGGACGGTGTTCGGCGACGCCGACGCCATCCTCGCCGGGGACACTCTGCAGGCGCTGGCCCTGCGGCTGCTCGCCCAGGACCCGCACCCGGCGTCTCCGGCCGCCGCCGTCCGGCTCGCGGACTGCGTGATGGAACTGTGCGCGGGCCAGCAGGCGGACACGGCCATGGAGCGGTGCGCCCCCGGCGAGGTCACGCTCGACGAGGTGCTCGCCATGGCGGAGGCCAAGACGGGCGCCCTGATCGGGAGTGCGTGCGCCATCGGCGGGCTGTACGCGGGTGCCTCGGACGAGGAGGTGGCGGCGCTGGACGCGTTCGGCAGGGAGGCCGGGCTCGCCTTCCAGCTCATCGACGACGTCATCGGCATATGGGGCGACCCGCGCCGCACGGGCAAGCCCGCCGGTGCCGACCTGGCCGCCCGGAAGAAGTCGCTGCCGGTGGTGGCGGCCCTCGCCTCCGGCACACCGGCGTCGGCCGAACTCGCCGAACTGTACGCACGAAGCAACGAGAAGGAGGACCTCGACGACATCGCCCGCACCGTGGAGCGCGCGGGCGGCCGAGACTGGGCGCAGGGCCAGGCGGCCGACCGGATGGCCCGGGCGATGCAGCAGCTGGCCCGGGCGGTACCGGACCCGGAGGCGGCAGGCGGTCTGCTCGCCCTCGCCGAGTTCGTGACACGGCGCAGCAGTTGACGGGCCGTGACGATGACCGGGCGCGACAATCGACGGCTTGTCAGCGATGGCCGGCCGCACCAGCGTCGGCAGGCCTGAGCGATGAACGGGGCTGAGCGATGACGGGCCTGAGCGACGACGGTCCACAGGGTTCAAGGGTCCACAGCGGTTGAAGAGTCCATGGCGGATGGCGGTCCACGGCAGTTGCCGGGCCACGGCAGTTGGCGGGCCGCGCCGTGTATGGCCTCAACGGTGAGCGGTCGGCGGCAACTGCAGAAGACCGCCCGCGTCGGCAACCCCCTGCGGGTGACCGAAGGGCAGAGCCCCGGAGCGCCGGGGCCGTGCGGCTCCTGACCCCGCACGGCGTCGGCATCCGGTCGGCGGGTCCCGCACTGCCCCACGGTGTGCGGGGCCCGCCACCTCCCCGCATCCGTCGAGTTTGGGCAAACGTTCGATCGAATCCCGCCAAGATCCCGCCCGCGCCCCTCCGCGGGTGCCAACCGCCCTACGATCAACGCCCGTCGGGACGAGCGAAGGGGCGCGGCAATGGGTGTGGCCATCCGGACGGCGGGCGAAGCGGACAGGGAGCTGATCGTCCGGCTTCTGGACGACGCGTTCCAGGACGACCCCGTGAGCGGCTGGGTCTTCCCCGACGTGGAGGACCGCCGTGCCAAGCATCCCCGGCTCATGGCCGCCTTCACCGACATCGTGCTCGCGGCCGGCCGCATAGACGTCACCGAGGACGGCTCGGCCTGTGCGCTGTGGCTCTCCATGCCCGCCGACGAAGGCCACGACGACGGGGAGGACGAGGGGCCGGCCCAGGTGCGGGAGGCCGTCGACCCGGACAACGAGCGCGTGGAGAGCATCGGACGGCTGACGGCCGCCGTCCATCCCACCGGGCGGGCCCACGAGTACCTGTGGATGATCGGTGTGGCTCCCGGCCGCCAGGACGAGGGCCTCGGCACCGCGCTCATCGAGGCCGTCCTCGACCGCTGCGACCGCGAGGGGCTGCCCGCCTACCTGGAGGCCAGCAACGCCCGCAGTCGCCACCTGTACGAGCGCCTGGGCTTCGAGCCGGCCGGCCCGGCCCTCGACCTGCCGGACGGCCCGTCGATGTGGCCGATGTGGCGGGAGCCCAGGCCCCACCGACCCGCCTAGGCCCCACCAGCCCGCCCGGGCCTCCTACGGCGAGAGCGGCGCTGCCGTGCGCCGCCGAACATCTGCGGTTCCCGGCAGTCCGGTCCGCGGTCCCGGCAGCCCGCCCTCCGGCACGGCCGACCATGCGGAACCCCTCTCTCACTTTCGGCCGACTGCTGTCATGCCCTTGCGACCACTACAATAGAAGTACTACAGCTGGCGTTGTCACGTTGACGGACTGCGGAAGAAGACCGGCTCGCGAAAGCTCACCTAGTACATCGCCTGCTCCCTCGACGGCTTCATCGGTGACCCGGGCGGCGACAGGACGGCGATGTTCCGTTTCGTCGACGAGGAGGACATCGCCTACCTCACGGTGGAGCACCCGGAGACCCTGCCCACCCACGCCCGCCGGGCCCTCGGCATCGACGACCCGCCCAACAAGCGGTTCGACACCGTCATCCAGGGGCGGAGCAGCTACGACATCGCCCTGAAGGAAGGCATCACCAGCCCCTACGCCCACCTGCGCGAGTACGTCGCGTCCAGGACGCTCCAGGAGTCGCCCGACCTCAACGTGGAGATCGTCGCGGACGACCTGGCAGGCAAGGTCCGCGAGCTGAAGGCGGAGGAGAGCGGCCTCGGCATCTACCTGTGCGGCGGCTCGAAGGTGGCCGGCGAGCTGTTCGACCAGATCGACGAGCTCGTCATCAAGACCTACCCGCTCGTGTACGGCACCGGCATGCCGATGTTCGGCTCCGGATGCGCGATCTCGGAGTTCACCCTGGGGTCGGTGCGCACGTTCGGCAACGGCGCGCTGGTGCGCACGTACGGCAGGAAGCGCTGAGCCCACGACCGGCCTACTCTGAGGACATGGGCAGCGAAGGACACGTCTGTCCCGACTGCGGACAGCCAGTGGAAACGGTCGTCCGGCGTCACAAGACGCTGGGCACCTGGGTCCCGCGCTGGGTGGCGGGCCCGTGCCGCAACCCCGAGTGCGGGGCCCACAAGGCGGAGAGCACGGACAGCGGCCACACCGCCGAAGGCACCCGCCCCGGGCCGGTCCCCCCGGCCCCCGGCGAAACCGCCCCTCCCGCCACGATCCCGCCCGAACCGGCTCCCGGAGACACCGCCGCCAAGAATCCCTGAGCCCGTGTCGAGATACGCGGCCCGGCTCCGACGTCCCCTGTGAAGAGCCGCCCACCGGGGCGGTGAGAGCCGAAGGAGCGGACTGATGAAGTACCTGGTCATGGTGCAGGGCACACAGGCGGACTACGAAGCGATGCGGGGCAAGGCGTCGGCGCACTCCCCGGCCTGGAGCGAGGAGGAGCTGCAAACGATGTTCGCCTACATGGGCGCGATCAACGACGATCTTGCCGAGACGGGTGAGCTCGTCGACGGGCAGGGCCTGGCCGAGCCGGCGCAGACCCGGCACGTCACCCTCGGCGACGACGGGAAGGCCGTGATCACCGACGGCCCGTACGGCGAGACCAAGGAGCTGCTGGCCGGCTACTGGGTCCTGGAGTGCGAGAGCCTGGAACGGGTCACGGAGATCGCCGACCGTGTCGCCCGCTGCCCCCAGCCGGCCGGCGCCCCGGACTACCCCGTCGTGATCCGTCCGATCATGGACGGTTCCGGGGACATCTGACGTACCGGCCGACGCCGACGGACACACGGGTGAGGAACCCACCGGAGATCGAGGACCTGCTGCGCCGTGACGCGCCGCAGGTCCTCGGTGCGCTGGTCAGACGGTACGGGCACTTCGACGCCGCCGAGGACGCCGTACAGGAGGCGCTGCTCGCGGCAGCCGGACAGTGGCCCGAAGCGGGGGTGCCCCGCAATCCGCGCGGCTGGCTGATCAAGGTCGCCTCGCGGCGGCTCACCGATGCCCTGCGCAGTGATCGGGCCCGGCGGCAGCGCGAGGAGCGGGCGGCGGCGCTCACACCCCGGGACGCCTTCACGGCGCCGCCGCCGGGGGAGCGGGCGCCCCGTGAGGACGACACCCTCTCGCTGCTGTTCCTGTGCTGCCATCCGGACCTGTCGCCGCCCGCCCAGATCGCGCTCACGCTGCGGGCCGTGGGCGGTCTCACCACGGCGGAGATCGCGCGGGCCTGCCTGGTCCCGGAAGCGACGATGGCCCAGCGCGTCAGCCGGGCCAAGCAGAAGGTGCGGGGTGTGCGCTTCGGCCGGCCGGACCGCTGGGAGCAGCGGCTGCCGTCCGTCCTGCAGACCCTCTACCTGATCTTCAACGAGGGATACACCGCCACGTCCGGCGCCGCGCTCCAGCGCCGCGACCTCGCAGGAGAGGCCGTACGGCTGACCCGCACGGTCCACCGGCTGTTGCCCGGCGACTGCGAGGTGGCCGGGCTGCTGGCGCTGATGCTGCTGACCGACGCCCGGCGCGACGCACGCAGCGGTCCGAGCGGCGAGCTGATTCCCCTCGACGAGCAGGACCGCGGCCGCTGGGACCGGGCGGCGATCGAGGAGGGCGTCGCGCTGGTCACCCGGGCCCTGTCCCGGGGCCGCCCCGGACCGTTCCAGCTGCGGGCCGCGATCGCCGCCGTGCACGACGAGGCGTCCTCGCCCGAGTCGACCGACTGGGCCGAGATCCTGGGCCTGTACGACGTCCTCATCGGTCTGGTCCCCGGCCCGGTCGAACGCCTCAACCGTGCGGTCGCCGTCGCCATGGTCCACGGCCCGCGCGCGGGCCTGGCCGAAGTGGACGCCCTGGAGGGTGAGTTGAAGGGGCACCGCCCGGACGCCGTGCGCGGCCACCTGCTGGAGCGGGCGGGCGAGCCGGAAGCCGCCCGCGCCGCCTACGAATCGGCGGCCGCGCAGACCCTCAGCCTGCCCGAGCAGCGCTACCTCCGCGCCCGGGCGGCGCGGTTGGGCGACTAGCGTGGAAGCATGGGAAGACCGGGGGAGCGGCGTCTCACGGTGTGGCGCGGCATGGTGATCGGGTGGGCGCCGGCCGTGGCCGTCGCGGGCGGGCTGACGCTGTGGATGCAGGACTCGGCCGAGCCCGCCGGGCCGTACGTGTGGGAGCCGACCGATCCCGACGAGCCCCCGGACCTGCCGCCCTGCCCGACGCCCGAGGACGCCGGGACCGCGGCCTGCGCGTACGGGACGTATACCGAGAACGACTGACGGACCGCTGCGGCGCCCCGCTCGTCCTCTCGCCGCGCCGGGGGCCGCCGGCGCCCCGCTCGTTCTCGCCCCTCCGCGCACACGCGTGGCCCCGCGCGTCCTCTCGCCGCTCCGCGCGCACGCGGCACCCCGCTTCGTCCCCTCGCCGCACCGCGCGCACACGGCGCTCTGCCCGCACTCGCCCCGCACCGCACCTCACCGCCCCGGCGAACGCACCACCCGCCGCCCCTTCTACGCCAGACGCCCGCCGGACATTCCTAGCGCAGTGCGCCCGTCACCGGATCCCGGGTTGTCAGGCAGTACGTGCCACCTGCCGGGTCTCGCATGACCGTCCAGCCGGAGAAGCCGGCCACGAAGACGGCCCCGAGCGCCTCGTGCCGCGCGCGGGTCGCCGCGACGTCCGCGCAGGCGAGGTCGAGGTGGGCGGATGCCGGACGCTCCTCACCGAGGCGTTGCAGGAGCAGACGGACCGGCAGGCCCGGCGGTGGCTTGACCACGTGAAACTCCGGGAGGGAGCCCGGCATCGACTCCCAGCCGTCGAGCAGGGCGCTCCAGAAGCCGACTTCCGTGGCGTAGGCCGAGGGCGGGACGTCCAGGCACACCTGGTCGAGCCGGCTGCCCCGCACCACGCCCGGGCGCGACGACTGCCCGCGCCAGGGGTCCGCGCAGAACAACTGCCCGCCGGGCGAGCGCAGCACCACGAGTGACCCGAGGTCCGCCACCACCTCAGCGCCGAGCCGCACCGCCGCGGCGGCGAACTCCGGTACGTCGTCGACGCAGAAGTCGATGTGCGCACCGCCCGGGCCCGCACCCACCGCCTGCGCCTTCACGCACGCGTCGGCGCCGTCGGGGAGCAGGGTGACGAACTCGCCGTGTTCGCCGCGCGGTTCGGACAGGCGGGTGTCCGTGACCGCCGTCCAGAAGTCGCAGGCGGGGCCGATGGCATCCCGTGGGCGATCGATGAAGGCGTACGTCCAGCTGATCCTCATGGACGCGATCGTAGAGGGGCGCACCGCCGCCACCTGCGTGAACCTTGACCAGCCATTGCCGTACCGTTCCCCGTCCATTGGCCCGCGCTTGTTTGCATTCAGGAATGGACCACATCACGTTCCTCGTGGCGGTCGTCATCGTCACCGCACTCGCCTTCGACTTCACCAACGGTTTCCACGACACGGCGAACGCGATGGCAACGTCCATCGCCACCGGCGCGCTCGCTCCCCGTACGGCGGTCCTGATCAGCGGTGTCCTCAACGTCGTCGGCGCCTTCCTGTCCACCGAGGTCGCCAGGACCATCTCCGGCGGCATCGTGGACGACACCCTCGTCTCCCCGGGCATGATCTTCGCGGGGCTGGTCGGCGCGATCCTGTGGAATCTGCTGACCTGGCTGGTCGGTCTCCCGTCGAGTTCCTCGCACGCGCTGTTCGGCGGGCTGATCGGGGCCGTGTGGGTCGGGGCGGGCAGCCACGGCGTCGACTTCGGCAGGGTCGTCGAGAAGGTGCTGGTGCCGGCGGTGGCCTCACCGGTCGTGGCCGGTGTCGCAGCGCTGCTCGCCACCTACCTCGCCTACCGGCTGACCGACCGGGCCCGCGAGGACTCCGTCACCCGGGGCTTCCGCATCGGCCAGGTCGCCTCCGCCTCGCTCGTCTCGCTCGCGCACGGCACGAACGACGCGCAGAAGACCATGGGCGTCATCACCCTCACCCTGATCTCGGCCGGCGCGCTCGGCCACGACGCCGGCCCGCCCCTGTGGGTCATCGCGTCCGCGGGCCTCGCCATCGGCCTCGGCACGTATCTCGGGGGCTGGCGGATCATCCGCACGATGGGCAAGGGACTCACCGAGATCCAGTCGCCCCAGGGATTCGCCGCGGAGACCGCTTCGACGACCGTCATCCTGACCTCGGCCCACCTCGGATTCGCCCTGTCCACCACGCAGGTTGCCTCCGGCAGCATCCTGGGCGCGGGGCTCGGCCGCCGGCTCGCGGAGGTCCGCTGGGGTGTCGCGGGCCGGATGGCCGTCGCCTGGGTGATCACCCTGCCCGCCGCCGCACTGGTCGGGGGGCTGGCCGCCGCGGTCGTGCAGAACGGCGGGGACCTCGGCACGGCGGCCGTCGCGCTGGTCGGCGCGGCCCTCGCCGCGGGCATCGTGGTCATCTCGCGCCGCAACCCGGTGCACGCCCGCAACGTCAACGACGCACACGAAGTCGGCATCCGCACCGAGCCGCCGGCCAAGGTCGGCGCGGCCGCCTGAGCGATGGGGAACGACATGCATCTGGACTGGACCGCACTCGGGCAGGTCGCAGCGGTGAGCGTCGGCGCGACCGTCGCCGTGGTCGTCGTCTTCGCCCTGGGCATCCTCGGCCTCGCCCGCCTGGAAGGCGCACGCGCCCTGCGGGGCGGCGCCTTCGCCCTCGGCCTCACCCAGGCCGCCCTGTGCTTCCTCGCCTGCGCGGCCGTGGTGGCGTACGGGATCTACCTGATCGTCCCTCAGTTCCACTGATACTCGGGTCCACTGGTTCCACCGGTGTCACCGACGACGCCCATGACGAAGGGGCCCGACCGGTTCTCGGTCGGGCCCCTTCGCCGTACGAAGGCGATCAGGCCTTCTTGGTCTCCCAGAAGATCTTGTCGATCTGGGCGATGTAGTCCAGAGCCTTCTGGCCGGTGGCCGGGTCGGTCGAGCCCTTGGCGGCCGAGAGGGCCTTCAGGGTGTCGTTGACCAGCTGGTGCAGCTCCGGGTACTTCTCGAAGTGCGGGGGCTTGAAGTAGTCGCTCCAGAGCACCGAGACGTGGTGCTTGGCGAGCTCGGCGCGCTGCTCCTTGATGACGGTGGCGCGCGCCTGGAAGTGCGGGTCGTCGTTGGCGGCCATCTTCTCCTGCACGGCCTTCACCGACTCCGCCTCGATGCGGGCCTGGGCGGGGTCGTACACACCGCAGGGAAGGTCGCAGTGGGCACTGACCTTGACCTTGGGGGCAAACAGGCGGGAAAGCATGGAGCATTCCTTCCTCGTGATCGTCTTCTCACAGGGGACATTACTCCGTGAGGGACGGCTTTTCGCGGGTGCCCCCATGGGCTTAGGACAAAAGTCCGGGGTGAGACTGAGACTGGTGGAGGAAGAACCGGGGAGGTGCCGGGTGATGCCGGAGCTGTCGCAGGAGTCCGAGCGGGGCAGGCCCGCCCCGCCCTTCGGGGTGGCCGAGGTGACCGGGCCGTCCATGGTGCCCACGCTGTACCACGGGGACCGGCTCCTGGTGCACTACGGGGGCCGGGTCAGGCCCGGGGACGTCGTCGTGCTGCGGCACCCCTTCCAGCAGGACCTGCTGGTCGTCAAGCGGGTGGCTCAGCGGCGCGAGAGCGGCTGGTGGGTGCTCGGGGACAACGCGTACGCCGGCGGCGACAGCACCGACTACGGCGTCGTCCCCGACGACCTGGTGCTGGGGCGGGTCCGGTTCCGCTACCGGCCGCGCAGGTCCGGCCGGCGGTCGCCCTGGGCACTGCTGGGCTGGGCGCTGTCGGCCGCCAGGCCGGTCCTCTCCGACCGGTCGGCCTCCAGGCGTTTGCGGGCACGGTAGGCCGCCACGTTGGCCCGGGTCGCGCAGCGGTCGGAGCAGTAGCGCCGGGAACGGTTGGTGGAGGTGTCGAGGTAGGCGTTGCGGCAGGGCGCGGCCTCGCACAGCCCGAGGCGGTCCACGCCGTACTCGGTCAGGTGGAACGCCAGGCCCATCGCCGCGATCGCCGCGTAGCCCGCCGTGGCGTTCGACGGGTGGTCCGCCAGGTGCATGTGCCACAAGGGGCGGCCGTCGTCGTCCCGGAAGTCGTGCCCGGAGATCTGAGGGCTGACCGGGAACTCCAGCAGCAGGGAGTTCAGCAGGTCCACGGCGAGCTGCTCGTCGCCGCTGTCGGCCGCCTCGAAAACCGCGCGCAGCCGGGCCCGTACCGAGCGGAACCGGGTGACGTCCGCGTCCGTGGCGCGGCGCGCCGCCGACTGCTGGCCGCCGAACAGGTCACGGACGGCCTCGACCGACGTCAGGGCGTCCTTGCCCCGGGCCGGTTCCTCGGTGTTGACGAGGCGCACGGCGTAGTCCGAGTAATAGGCCAGTTCCACTTGTAGTCCTTACGGAGGGGCTTTAGGGTCGTGGACGCGCACTTGTAACAGCTGATGGTGCTTCCAGGGTATTACGAGGGAGGGGCTCGATGACGGACGCGGACATCACGACGACCACCGCCGACTGGCAGGCCTGGCAGGAGAGCTGGGACCGGCAGCAGGAGTGGTACCTGCCCGACCGCGAGGAGCGGTTCCGGATCATGCTGGACATGGTCGAGGCCGTCGTGGGCACCGCTCCGCGCGTCCTCGACCTCGCCTGCGGCACGGGCACCATCACGGCCCGGCTGCTGGCCCGCTTCCCCGACGCCACCAGCACCGGCGTCGACCTCGACCCGGCCCTCCTCGCCATCGCCGGCGGCACCTTCGCGGGCGACGACCGGGTCGGCCTCGTCACCGCCGACCTCAAGGACCCCGACTGGCCGGCGAAGCTGCCGTACGACTCCTACGACGCCGTCCTGACCGCGACGGCCCTGCACTGGCTGCACCGGGAACCCCTCGCGGACCTCTACGGCCAGGTCGCGGGACTCGTCCGCGCCGGCGGTGTCTTCATGAACGCGGACCACATGATCGACGAGTCGACGCCGCGGATCAACGCGGCGGAGCGGGCGCAGCGCCACGCCCGCATGGAACAGGCCAAGCGGGACGGCATCCTCGACTGGGCCGAGTGGTGGCAGCTCGCCGCCGAGGACCCGGTCCTCGCCGGACCCACGGCCCGGCGCTACGAGATCTACGGCGAGCACGCCGACGGCGACACGCCGTCGGTCCAGTGGCACACCCGCGTGCTGCGCGAGAAGGGCTTCGGCGAGGCCAGGCCGGTGTGGTGCTCGCCCTCGGACACCCTGCTGCTCGCCATGAAGTAGAGCCGACGCAGACGAGCGAAGGGGGCGGTACGGAGTTCCGTACCGCCCCCTCGCCGTGCGTGCCGTCAGAGCACCTTGGACAGGAACGACTTCGTCCGCTCGTGCTGCGGGTTCGTGAGCACCTCGCGCGGGTGGCCGGATTCGACCACCACACCGCCGTCCATGAAGACCAGGCTGTCGCCCACCTCGCGGGCGAAGCCCATCTCGTGCGTGACGACGATCATCGTCATGCCGGACTCGGCCAGGTCGCGCATGACGTCCAGGACGTCACCCACCAGCTCCGGGTCGAGCGCCGAGGTCGGCTCGTCGAACAGCATCAGCTTCGGGTCCATGGCGAGGGCCCGGGCGATGGCGACGCGCTGCTGCTGGCCGCCGGAGAGCTGCGAGGGGTAGTTGCCCGCCTTGTCGGCCAGGCCCACCCGGTCCAGGAGCTCCTGGGCGCGCGTGCGGGCCTGGCTTCGGCTCACGCCCTTGACCTGGACCGGCGCCTCCATGACGTTCTCCACGGCCGTCATGTGCGGGAACAGGTTGAAGCGCTGGAAGACCATGCCGATGTCCCGGCGCTTGACCGCGACCTCGCTGTCCTTCAGCTCGTAGAGCTTGTCGCCCTTCTGGCGGTAGCCGACCAGGTCACCGTCCACGTACAGGCGGCCGGCGTTGATCTTCTCCAGGTGGTTGATGCACCTCAGGAAGGTCGACTTGCCGGAGCCGGAGGGGCCGATGAGGCAGAACACCTCGCCGGACTTCACCTCCAGGTCGATGCCCTTGAGGACCTCTACCGGACCGAAGGACTTGTGAACGCCCTCGGCCTTGACCATGGCGGTCATGCGGTGCCTCCCGTCGACGCCGAGCGGTTGGACAGGGACAGCACGTTCGCCTTGATCTTCTGGAACGGCGTGGCCGGCAGGGACCGGCTGGAACCACGCGCGTAGTACCGCTCCAGGTAGTACTGGCCGACGCTGAAGACCGAGGTCAGCAGCAGGTACCAGGCCGCCGCCAGGAACAGCATCTCGGCGGGGGCGCCGGAGGTCTGGCCGATGTCCTGAGCCGCTCGCAGCAACTCGGGGTACTGGACGACCGAGACCAGCGAGGTCGTCTTCAGCATGTTGATGACCTCGTTGCCCGTCGGCGGCACGATCACGCGCATCGCCTGCGGGATGACGATCCGGCGCAGCGTCTTGGCGTGGCTCATGCCCAGCGCGTGCGACGCCTCGGTCTGGCCCTCGTCGACCGAGAGCAGACCGGCCCGGCAGATCTCCGCCATGTACGCGGCCTCGTTCAGGCCGAGGCCCAGCAGCGCCGTCAGGAACGGGGTCATGAAGTCCGACCACTCGTCCTTGTAGAACGGCCCGAGGTTGATGTACTCGAAGACCAGGCCCAGGTTGAACCAGACGATCAGCTGCACCAGGACCGGGGTGCCGCGGAAGAACCAGATGTAGAACCACGCGATCGACGAGGTCACCGGGTTCTTCGACAGGCGCATCACGGCGAGCAGGACGCCGCCGATGATGCCGATCGCCATGGACAGGACGGTCAGCAGGAGCGTCTTGCCGACGCCGTCCAGAATGCGGTCGTCGAAGAAGTAGTCCGGGATCGCATCCCAGTTGATCTTGCCCTGGGAGAACGCGTAGACGATGCCGCCCAGCAGGGCGAGCGCGACGACGGCGGAGATGTACCGCCCGTAGTGCCGGACCGGGATGGCCTTGATGGCCTCCGGTCCGGCCGGGGGCGTGTCAGCCGGCGTCTTGTCGATGTCAACAGTCACGGGTGTTGCCTTTCAGTGCCGCTGACCTGCGGTCACTTGCCGCCGTTGATGGTGGCCGCGTCGATGGAGCCGTCCGTGACGCCCCACTTCTTCATGATCTTCTCGTACTCGCCGTTCTTGATGACGGCGTCGAGGGCGGCCTTGAGGGCGTCCCGAAGCTGCGTCTGGTTCTTGGCGACCGCGATGCCGTACGGGGCGGCCTCGACCTGCTCGCCGACCAGCTGGAAGTCCTTGCCGCCGCCGGAGGTCTTCACCGCGTACGCGGCGACCGGGAAGTCGGACGAGCCGGCGTCGGCGCCGCCCGCGCGCAGGCGGGTCTGGGCCTGCTGGTCGTTGTCGAAGGGCTCGATGGCGATCTTCTTGCCGGCCGGGCACTTCTTCGACTCCGCCTTGGCGAGGTCCTCGGAGACCGTGCCGCGCTGCAGCACGATCTTCTTCCCGCACAGGTCGGACCAGGTCTTGATGCCCTGGTCATCGCCCTTCTTGGTGTAGATCGAGACACCGGCGGTGAAGTAGTCCACGAAGTCGACGCCCTCGCCGACCTTCTTGCCGGTGTCGGAGTCGATGCCCTCCTGGCGGTCCTTGGTGTCGGTCATCGCGGACATCGCGATGTCGTACCGCTTGGAGCGCAGGCCCGTGATCAGCGTGTCGAACGTGCCGTTCTCGAACTGGAAGTCGACCCCGAGCTGCTTGCCCATGGCGGCGGCGAGGTCCGGGTCGATACCGACGACCTTGCCCGAGCTGTCCTTGAACTCGACCGGGGCGTAGGCGATGTCGGAGCCGACCTTGATGACGCCCTTGTCGCGGATGGCCTGGGGCAGCTTGTCGGCGAGCGGGGCCGAGGCCGCCGTGTCGCTCGAACCGGTGTCCTTGGTCTGGTCACCGCAGCCGGTGAGTATCAGCGCGCCTGCGACCGCGATCGCACCGACCGCTGCTAGCCGGGAGTGCGCGGCGGTCGTACGACGGGTGGAGCTTGCGGTCATGGTGGGTTCCTCCGGCGGATGGGTGGAGTTGCCGATGGGGCGGGCCGCTGCCGATGGGTTCGGCAA
This sequence comes from Streptomyces sp. SID5643, assembly GCF_009872555.1. Taxonomy (NCBI): domain Bacteria; kingdom Bacillati; phylum Actinomycetota; class Actinomycetes; order Kitasatosporales; family Streptomycetaceae; genus Streptomyces; species Streptomyces sp. SID5643. The sequence continues at coordinate 11,016 of NZ_WWIC01000239.1, read as the reverse complement.
CGCCGTGGCACGCCGAAGGTTTCGGCAGTGCCGTGGGTCGACGAGAGCACACCTCTTCGAGTGTCGCGACCTCGTGTGATTACGGCATCTTGCCATTCGGACTGCGCGATTCTGGGGGCCAGCCATGTCAAAATCGGATAACGGGCGACCCCCGAACCGCACCACCCCGGTACATCACGGCCGGACCTTCTATGGGAATCACCCCTTCCGGCCGGAAGAACTTCGGCATATCCCGGGATTTCAAGACGGGGCACGCGAGCTTCGCTGATGGTTGAGTGGTTGTGGCTGGTTTGTCCAGGCCTTGTCCCGATTTTGGACGAAGAGTCAGGGCGCTGTCATGTGACCTTCGCGTTATGGACTCGTCGTCGACGCCATCCGTCCGGTAAGAAGGGTCTTTACACCCCTCATCCGGGGCTCAGGGCGCGTGTGCGGCGCGCCCGTCGCGTACGCGCCCGTACGTATACACGTACAAGCACGACATGGGCCTGCGCGGTGCCCGCCCACCCCTCACCAGGAGTGGCCACCCTCAAAACAATGAAGATTTAAGGGGTAAAACGAAGTGGCAGCGGAGATCGTCAATCCTCGCAGCGAGAGCAAGACCGGCGATACGGACCACGAGGGCGGTGCGGAGCCCCTCGACTCCTTCGACCCGGCGTTCGCGTTGCACCGCGGCGGCAAGATGGCTGTGCAGGCCACCGTGCCGGTCCGTGACAAGGACGACCTGTCCCTGGCGTACACGCCCGGCGTCGCGAAGGTGTGCAGCGCGATCGCGGAGCAGCCGGAGCTCGTGCACGACTACACGTGGAAGTCATCGGTCGTGGCCGTCGTGACGGACGGTACGGCCGTGCTGGGTCTCGGTGACATCGGGCCCGAGGCCTCCCTCCCGGTGATGGAGGGCAAGGCGATCCTGTTCAAGCAGTTCGGTGGCGTGGACGCGGTTCCGATCGCCCTCAACTGCACGGACGTCGACGAGATCGTCGAGACCGTGGTCCGGCTCGCGCCGTCGTTCGGCGGGGTCAACCTGGAGGACATCTCGGCACCCCGGTGCTTCGAGGTCGAGCGGAAGCTCCAGGAGCGGCTCGACATCCCGGTCTTCCATGACGACCAGCACGGCACGGCCGTGGTGACGCTGGCGGCCCTGCGGAACGCCGCGCGGCTGAGCGGGCGGGCGCTGGGTGAGCTGCGGGCCGTCATCTCCGGCGCCGGCGCGGCCGGTGTCGCCATCGCGAAGATGCTGGTGGAGGCCGGGATCGGGGATGTCGCGGTGGCCGACCGCAAGGGTGTCGTGTCGGCGGACCGGGACGACCTCACGCCGGTGAAGCAGGAGCTGGCCGGGTTCACGAACAAGGCCGGGATCACCGGGTCGCTGGAGGCGGCGCTGGATGGTGCCGACGTGTTCATCGGCGTCTCCGGTGGCACGGTCGCGGAGTCCGCGGTGGCGACGATGGCCAAGGGCGCGTTCGTCTTCGCCATGGCGAACCCGAACCCCGAGGTGCACCCCGAGGTCGCGCACAAGTACGCGGCGGTCGTCGCGACCGGACGGTCGGACTTCCCGAACCAGATCAACAACGTGCTGGCGTTCCCGGGGATCTTCGCGGGGGCGCTTCAGGTGCGGGCCTCCCGGATCACCGAGGGGATGAAGCTGGCCGCCGCGGAGGCGCTGGCCGCTGTGGTCGGGGACGATCTCGCCGCCGACTACGTCATCCCGTCGCCGTTCGACGAGCGGGTCGCTCCGGCGGTCACGGCCGCGGTGGCGGCTGCGGCCCGGGCCGAGGGTGTGGCCCGGCGCTGACGTCGGCGCCGACGCCGGTGTGATGTGGCCCTGCCCGGGATCGGGCGGGGCCATTTCATTGCGTTCGGGCGGGGCTGTTCGGGTGGTGCGGGTCGTGTCGCCTGTGGTTGCCTCGGTGGGGGTGCGCGCCTGGGTCGTGTCGCCTGTGGCTGCCTCGGTGGGGGTGCGTGCCTTCGCGTGACACCGGGAGGGGTGGGGCGGGGCCCCGCCGGGGGATGTCCGTCCTCGGAACGGCGCGATGGGGTGTCATGCCGACTGACTGGCGTTGACGCGCCAACCGCTGCGGGCGCACACCCCCCGACACGTCCCCTTCTCGCCGTGCGCGGGTGCGGGTCCGCTCGTGCGGCGGCACCGACCCCGGGCGTTGGCAAGAGGGTGTGTCTCACAGGGGTCGGTGGTTCCACTCGGCGGGTGGAGGAACCTATCGTCAAGGCCATGTTCGCTGTCTACGCCGCCCGAATCGACCGCGACCAGCCGCTCTCCGGCCTGGAGTTGGGAGAGCGTCCGGCTCCCGAGGCCCGCCCCGGCTGGAGTACCGTCACGGTCAAGGCCGCCTCCCTCAACCACCACGACCTCTGGTCCCTGCGTGGCGTGGGCCTCGCAGAGGACAAGCTGCCGATGATCCTCGGCTGCGATGCCGCCGGTGTCGACGAGGACGGCAACGAGGTCGTCCTGCACTCCGTGATCGGACAGAGCGGACACGGGGTCGGCCCGAAGGAACCCCGTTCCATCCTCACCGAGCGCTATCAGGGCACCTTCGCCGAACAGGTCGCCGTGCCGACCTGGAACGTCCTGCCCAAGCCCAAGGAGCTCTCCTTCGAGGAGGCCGCCTGTCTGCCCACGGCCTGGCTGACGGCGTACCGGATGCTGTTCACCAACGCGGGGGTCCGGCCTGGTGACTCCGTGCTGGTGCAGGGTGCGGGTGGCGGTGTCGCCACGGCGGCGATCGTGCTGGGGAAGGCCGCCGGGCTCCGGGTCTTCGCCACCAGCCGGGACGAGGCCAAGCGGAAGCGGGCCCTGGAGCTGGGGGCCGTGGAGGCCCTGGAGTCAGGGGCGCGGTTGCCTCAGCGGGTCGACGCGGTGATCGAGACCGTCGGGGCTGCCACGTGGTCGCACTCGGTGAAGTCGCTGAGGCCCGGCGGCACGCTGGTCATCTCCGGTGCCACCAGTGGCGACCGGCCCTCGCACGCTGAGCTGACCCGGATCTTCTTCCTCGAACTCAAGGTCGTCGGGTCCACGATGGGCACGAAGGACGAACTGGAGGACCTGCTCGCGTTCTGTGCCGCGACGGGGGTGCGGCCCGTCATCGACGAGGTCATGCCCATGGACCGTGCGCGTGAGGGCTTCGAGCGGCTGGCTTCGGGTGAGCAGTTCGGGAAGGTCGTGCTGACGAATCCCTGAGTCCTCCTGAAGGTGTCGACGGCCGGTCCCGGGTGGGCCGGCCGTTTTCGTATGTCAACTGTGGTTGACGCGAAGGGGATGTCAACGTAGGTTGACGGTATGACCGAAGCAACCGATCTGGCCGAACGCGCCGGTGACCGTGACCCACGGGTCGGCCTGCGGGCCGTCGCCGCACTGCGCCGGCTGCTGGAGCAGCTGGAAGCCGTGCAGGTGCGCAACGCGCGCAACCAAGGCTGGTCGTGGCAGGAGATCGCCACCGAACTCGGTGTGAGCAGGCAGGCCGTGCACAAGAAGTACGGGAGGCATTGATGTTCGAGCGGTTCACGAAGGACGCCCGCGACGTGGTGAAGGGCGCGTACGCGTACGTGGACGGGGGTGGTGAGGGCGGGCAGGTCGTGGAGCCGGAGCATCTGCTGCTGGCGCTGCTCGACCGGGAGGGCAGTCGGGGCTCCTTCGCGCTCGCGGCTCTCGGCCTCGGTGAGCGGCGGGAGTCCGTGCGGGAGGCGTTGCGTGAGGCGCGGCGGCGGGCCGGGCTGACGCAGGCCGAGACCGATGCGCTCGCCGGGCTGGGGATCGACGTGGAGGAGATCGTCACCCGGGTGGAGGAGGCGCATGGGGTGGGCGCCCTGGCCGGTGACCGGAAGGACAAGCGGTGGTGGTCGGGGCGCACCTCCTTCGGCCGGGGGGCCAAGGACGTGCTGGAACGCTCCCTGCGGGTCGCCCTCGCCCAGCGGGACCGGCACATCGGGGACGAGCACATCCTGCTGGCCCTGACCTTGCGCCCCGGTGTGCCGGCCGAGGTCCTCGCCGACCACGGGGTGACGTACGAGCACCTGGTGCGGGTGCTGTACGGCAGTGGTGGCGAGGCCAAGGCGGGCTGACGGGCCGCGCCCCGGGCGCCTACTTCTGCTGTGTGCGCAGGAGGGCTCCTATGTGGGCCGCTGCCGTCGACAGATGGCGGCGGGCGTCGCGCAGCTGGTCGGGGGTGACGCCGTGGTCGCGGGCGGCGTCGCGGATGTCGTCCCGGAAGCGGTCGAGCAAGCGGTCCAGGTCGCGGGCCGGGTCACCGGTGGAGTCCGCGGCGTCCTCATGGGCCCAGGCCGGTTCGTAGGCGGCCGGGAAGTCCTCCGGGGGGTGTGCGTGGCTCGGCTCCTCGGCCGACCTGCCGGTGCCGGTCCAGTCGAAGCCGAGGTCCTTGCCGAGGTCCTTGCCGTAGTCCTTCCCGAACTCGCCCACTTCCTTGACCAGTTCGGTCAGGCCCTCGCGCAGGCCTGTCGGCCAGTCACCGCGGGCGAAGTGGTCCTGCACCTGCTCCTGGACGCGGCGGGTGATGCGCTGGACCTGCTCCTGGGCCTGCGCCCGGGCCTGTTCCTGGGCCTCCTTCGCCTGGCGACGGGCGCGCTGGGCGTCTTCGCGGGCGCGGCGGCTCTCGTCCTTCGCCCGCCGGGCCTGCTCCTTCCACTCCTGCCGGGCGCGGCGCATCTCCTCCTTGGCGATGCGCCAGGTCTCCCTGTCGCCGTACTGCGAGAAGTCGCCGTAGGGGGCCCCGGCCGGGCCGTCGTCCCTGGTGCCGGTGTCCCGCCGGGCCTCGGTCGCCGCCGCGCGCATCTCGCGGCGCAGGTCGCCGGCGGCTCCGCGCACGTCGGCCTGGATCTCCGCGGCCAGTTCCGCGACGGACTCCCTGATCTCCAGTTCCAGGTCGGCCAGCTCGCCGCTGCGGTCCGCCAGTTCGGCGCGGCCCGCGTCGGTGATCGAGTACACCTTGCGGCCGCCCTCGGTGGTGTGGGTGACCAGGCCCTCGGCCTCCAGCTTGGCCAGGCGCGGGTAGACCGTGCCCGCCGACGGCGCGTACAGCCCCTGGAACCGCTCCTCCAGCAGGCGGATCACCTCATAGCCGTGGCGAGGAGCCTCGTCCAGCAGCTTCAGCAGGTAGAGGCGGAGGCGGCCGTGGGCGAAGACGGGGGGCATGTCAGAGCACCTTCTTGTCGGTCGTACCGTCGGCCGGGGCGGTGGTGGGGGCCTCGCCCGGGCCGGAGACGGAATTGTCTCCCGAGCCGCTCTCGGGGCCGCTCGCCGGGGCCGTCGCCGCGCTGTGGGCCGCAGGCGGGGTGTCCCACGGCTCTGCGGGCTCGTCCTCTCCGGCCGGGCGGCGCAGCAGGGCGATCGAGCCGGAGACGGTGGTGGCCCGCAGTCTGCCGGTGCCCGCGCCGAGGCGGCCGGTGATCTTGTGGGCGCCCCACTGGCCGTGCACCCGGAGGCCTTCGAAGGCGTTGGAGACGGAGCCGCTCGCGGTGTTGGCCTCGACCTCCGTGTCCGCCGGGTACGGCAGCCGGATCGCGATCTCACCCGAGACGCTGGTCAGCCGCACGTCCGTCGGGCCGTCCGGGTCGAGGTCGACGATCATCGAGCCGCTCACCGAATCCGCCCGCACGGAGGGGCCGGAGCCCTCGACCACCGTGAGGTCGCCTGAGACGGAGTGGAACCGGAGGTCGCCGGTCACGTCCTGGGCCTCCAGGCTGCCGGAGACCGTGTCGGCGCGGACCGGGCCGGAGAGGCCGACGAGCGTCGTGTCGCCGGTGACGCCCTTCACCACCGCCGGACCCTGGATCCCGGAGACCACGGCGGCCGCGCCGACCACACCCACCTCCACGCGGGTGCCGGCCGGGACGGCCAGGGAGACCACCGCGCTGCGGCCCCGGCCCTTGCGCTCCAGCCACTTGAGGAAGCCCTTCCAGGGCAGGTCCTCGTAGGCCACCGTCAGGACGCCGCCCTGCTGGGTCACCACCAGGGGCGGACCCTCGATCTCGGAGACCTCCAGGCGGGCGGACCCTTCGTCCGTGCCCACCACGTTCACCGTGCCGTTGACGAGACGCACGTGCAGATTGCTCACGGGCTCGTCGAAGGTGAGCTTCCTCGGTTCCGTGACGGACCACTCGGACATGGTGCAGGCCTCCCCGTCTCGACGCGCCATATCGCGTCCTCTCGTATTCACGATATATCGCGGTCGGGGAAAGTCAAGGCACCCGTTCTGGGGAGGGGTAGGCGGGCATAAGTACTCACAATCCGCCGATTCGCCCTAGCGTGTGACCATGTCGACGGAAGCCGCCCGTAACGGTCCCGCAGCGGGGACGCTGCTGCTGTGCCGGGCCACGCCCGGGCGTGTGGCCCCCGTCGCCGGTCTCCTGCGCGAGCCGATGCAGCTCACGCCCGCGGGCGACGCGTGGAGCGTGCTCGTCCCCGAGGGGCGGCCATGGAGGGACGGCGCCGAGCCCGTCGACCGTGTGGCCACCGGCTGGGCCACGGCCCTCGCCGTCGGCGCTCCCTGGCCCGTCCTCGCCCTGTGGTGGGACACCGACCACGCGGGCTTCACCCTCGCGTCCGGTTTCCGCCGCCCGGTCGGGTTCGTCTGGCTCGCGAGCGGTGTTCCGGCGGGGGAGGACGAGGCGATGCGCACCTTCGCCGCACGGATGGGCCTCGACCCCGTCCTGGACGTCCAGGACCTGGACCGGCTGACCGAACCCGACCCGGCGGCCGACGCGCGCAGCCGACTGCGCGGCCTGCTCGCGGTCCTGACGCGCGCGGGTGTCTGCCTGCCCGCGGAACTGGCCCCCGGCGAAAGCGCCGGCCGCCTCCGGGAAGCCGCCGCCCGCCGGCCGGACAGCAGGCCCGTCGACAGCCCCGGCCCACGGGAGGGGGGCGCGGGACACGGCCCCGCCAGCCATGCTCGCCTCAGCCCCTGGATGCCCTGGACGGGAGGCCCCCGGGCCCGCGCCTTGGCCCTCGCGCAGATGGCGGCGGGCCTGCCGCTCCTCGTCAGGGGCCTGCGGCGGCGGGGCGGAGGCTGGGCCACGGCCGGGATCCTGCTCCTCGCGCACGGTGCCCTGGGCCTGGCCCATGACCTCGCACGCCCGCGCGGCTGATGTCCCGGGAGCGGGCGGATCCGGTTCCTCGCGCAGGGCGCGCCGGGCTTGGCTACGACCCAGCGGGCCCACGCGGCTGATCGTGGTGGGAGCGGCCGGGATCCTGCTCCTCGCGCACGGTGCCCTGGGCCTGGCCCATGACCTCGCACGCCCACAGGGCTGACGGCCCCGCAGCGTCCGGAGCCGTTCCCTACTCGTCGTCCTCGTCGTCCAGCCGGGCGAGCCACGTCGCCAGCCGCTCCACCGGGACCTCGAAGTCGGGATTGAGATCGACGAACGTCCGCAGCTGCTCGGCGAGCCACTCGAAGGTGACTTCCTCCTCGCCGCGCCGCTTCTCCAGTTCCTCGATGCCACGGTCCGTGAAGTACATGCTCCCAGGATAGGTGCGCACAAACGGCCGGGCCGCACCCCCTGAGCGGGGTGCGGCCCGGCCGCACACGAACTGCGCGAAGGCGGTTACGCCTCGAACACCTCACGCACCAGCTGCTCCTGCTCGGCCTGGTGCCGCTTCGCGGAACCCACCGCGGGGGACGAGCCGTGCGGGCGCGAGATGCGCCGCAGCCGCTCGCCGTGCGGGACGTCCGCGCCGACCGCGAGGTCCAGGTGGTCGATCAGGTTGAGCGCGATGAACGGCCAGGCACCCTGGTTCGCCGGCTCCTCCTGAGCCCACAGGTACTTCTCGGCGTTCGGGTACTTCTTGATCTCCGCCTGGAGCTCGGCACCCGGCAGCGGGTACAGGCGCTCGATGCGGATGATCGCCGTGTCCGTGGCACCGCGCTTCTGGCGCTCGGCTTCGAGGTCGTAGTAGACCTTGCCGGCGCAGAAGACGACCTTCTTGACCGCGGCCGGGTCGACCGAGGAGTCGCCGATGACCGGCTGGAACTGCCCGGTCGTGAACTCCTCCGCCTTCGCCGCCGCCGCCTTCAGACGCAGCATCGACTTCGGCGTGAAGACCACCAGCGGCTTGTGGTGCGGGTTGTGCACCTGCCACCGCAGGAGGTGGAAGTAGTTCGACGGCGACGTCGGCATGGCGACCGTCATGTTGTTCTGGGCGCACATCTGGAGGAAGCGCTCCGGGCGGGCCGAGGAGTGGTCCGGGCCCTGGCCCTCGTAGCCGTGCGGCAGGAGCAGGACGACACCGGAGGTCTGGGCCCACTTCTGCTCGGCCGACGAGATGAACTCGTCCACGACCGTCTGCGCGCCGTTGACGAAGTCGCCGAACTGCGCCTCCCACATCACGAGCGCCTCGGGGCGGGCCAGCGAGTAGCCGTACTCGAAGCCCATGGCCGCGTACTCGGACAGCAGGGAGTTGTAGACGTTCAGCCGCGCCTGGTCCTCGGAGAGGTACTGCAGCGGCGTGTACTCCTCACCCGTGCTGCGGTCGATGATGACCGCGTGGCGCTGGCCGAACGTACCGCGCTGCGAGTCCTGGCCGGCCAGGCGGACCGGGACGCCCTCCAGCAGGAGGGAGCCGATCGCGAGGGTCTCGCCCATGCCCCAGTCGATCGTGCCGTCCTCGACCATCGACGCCCGGCGCTGAAGCTGCGGCAGCAGACGCGGGTGGACGGTGATGTTGTCGGGGATGTTGACCTGGGACTCGGCGATCCGCTTGACGACCTCCGTGGTCACCGCGGTGTTCACGGCGACCGGGAACTCGGCCTGCGGGTCCGTGGACTCGACCGTGCCCGGCTGGGACGTGGCCTCACGGACCTCCGTGAAGACCTTCTCCAGCTGGCCCTGGTAGTCCTGGAGCGCCTGCTCGGCCTCTTCCAGGGTGATGTCGCCGCGACCGATGAGGGACTCGGTGTACAGCTTGCGCACCGAGCGCTTCTTGTCGATCAGGTCGTACATCAGCGGCTGGGTGAAGGCCGGGTTGTCCGACTCGTTGTGACCGCGGCGGCGGTAGCAGATGAGGTCGATCACCACGTCCTTGTTGAAGGCCTGGCGGAACTCGAACGCGAGCCGCGCGACGCGGACCACGGCCTCCGGGTCGTCACCGTTCACGTGGAAGATCGGGGCCTCGATCATGCGGGCCACGTCCGTCGCGTACATGGAGGAACGCGAGGACTCGGGGGCCGCGGTGAAGCCGACCTGGTTGTTGATGACGATGTGGACCGTGCCGCCGGTGCGGTAGCCGCGCAGCTGCGACATGTTCAGGGTCTCGGCCACCACGCCCTGGCCCGCGAAGGCCGCGTCGCCGTGGATCGCCACCGGCAGGACGGTGAAGTCCGTGCCGCCCTTGCCGATGATGTCCTGCTTGGCGCGCGAGACGCCCTCCAGGACCGGGTCCACCGCCTCCAGGTGCGAGGGGTTCGCGACCAGGGAGACCTTGATCTGCTCGCCGTCCAGGCCCGTGAAGGTGCCCTCGGCGCCCAGGTGGTACTTCACGTCACCGGAGCCGTGCATCGACTTCGGGTCGAGGTTGCCCTCGAACTCGCGGAAGATCTGCGCGTACGACTTGCCGACGATGTTGGCGAGGACGTTCAGGCGGCCGCGGTGGGCCATGCCGATGACGACCTCGTCCAGACGGGACTCGGCGGCCGAGTCCAGCACGGCGTCCAGCAGCGGGATGACGGACTCGCCGCCCTCCAGGCTGAAGCGCTTCTGGCCGACGTACTTCGTCTGCAGGAACGTCTCGAACGCCTCGGCCGCGTTCAGGCGGCGCAGGATGCGCAGCTGCTCCTCGCGCTCCGGCTTGGAGTGCGGGCGCTCCACGCGGTCCTGGATCCACTTGCGCTGCTTGGGGTCCTGGATGTGCATGAACTCGATGCCGGTGGTGCGGCAGTACGAGTCGCGCAGGACGCCGAGGATGTCGCGCAGCTTCATCATCGACTTGCCGGAGAAGCCGCCGACGGCGAACTCGCGCTCCAGGTCCCACAGGGTGAGCCCGTGCTCGGTGATGTCCAGGTCGGGGTGCTTGCGCTGCTGGTACTCCAGCGGGTCGGTGTCGGCCATGACGTGGCCGCGGACCCGGTAGGAGTGGATCAGCTCGAAGACGCGGGCGGCCTTGGTGACGTCGTCGTCGTGGCTGGCGTCGATGTCCTTGAGCCAGCGGACCGGCTCGTAGGGGATGCGCAGCGACTCGAAGACGTCGTCGTAGAAGCCGTTCTCGCCGAGCAGCAGGTTCGCGACGATGCGCAGGAACTCGCCGGAGGCGGCGCCCTGGATGACCCGGTGGTCGTAGGTCGACGTGAGCGTCATGACCTTCGAGATGCCGAGCTTGTTCAGGGTGTCCTGGGAGGTGCCCTGGAACTCCGCCGGGTAGTCCATGGAGCCGACGCCCATGATCACCGACTGGCCGGGCATCAGGCGCGGCACGGAGTGGACGGTGCCGAGGCCGCCGGGGTTGGTCAGGGAGACCGTCACGCCGGTGAAGTCGTCCATGCCCAGCTTGCCGTCGCGGGCGCGGCGGACGATGTCCTCGTAGGCCTGCCAGAACTCGAAGAAGTTCAGCGTCTCGGCCTTCTTGATGCCCGCGACCACGAGCTGGCGGTCGCCGTTGGGCTTGACCAGGTCGATCGCGAGGCCGAAGTTGACGTGCTCCGGCTTGACCAGGGTCGGCTTGCCGTCCTTCTCCGCGAAGGAGTAGTTCATCGACGGCATGGCCTTGATGGCCTGCACCATCGCGTAGCCGATCAGGTGCGTGAAGGAGATCTTCCCGCCCCGGGCGCGCTTCAGGTGGTTGTTGATGACGATGCGGTTGTCGAACAGCAGCTTCACCGGGACCGCGCGCACGGACGTGGCCGTGGGCACCTCCAGCGAGGCGTTCATGTTCTTCGCGACCGCGGCGGCGGGGCCGCGCAGCACGACCTGCTCGGGGCCCGAGGGGGCCTCGGCGGCGGGCTCGGCCTTCTTCGGGGCCGCGGCCGGCTTGGCGGCGGGCTTCGCGGCCGGGGCGGCCTG
>NZ_WWIC01000238.1:0-11240 GCF_009872555.1 Streptomyces sp. SID5643 | reverse complement strand
ACGGCCGGGTCTTCACCGCAGGTGTGCAGCAGGTTCCGGGCCCGCCCCCACACGGCGGGGTCCGGGTCACCGAGCAGGGCGGCCAGGGCGGTGGCGTCCCCGGGCACGCCCAGGGCCGACAGCCCGTCCAGGGCGTTGATCCGGACGTGGTGGTCCGGATCGGAGAGCAGGCGGGCGAAGGCCCGGGTGATCGCCGGCCCGCCGAGTCCGAGCCGGGCGGCGGCGACCGAGGCCCTGCGCCGTACGTCCGCATGCGCGTCGCCCATCAGGACGGGCAGCGCCTCCGCGCCGGCCTCCGGGACGCCGAGCCGGCCCAGGCCCAGGGCGGCGGCCGCGCGCACGGCCGGGTCGGGGTCGTCGGCCGCTTCGGTGAGCACACGGACGTGCTCGGCCCGGCCGATCCTGCCCAGCCCCTTCAACGCCGCGGCACGCCGCTGTGGATCCGGCTGCGCCGACTCCCGCAGGAGAAAGGCGATCTGATGGTCCTCTCCCATGAACACCCCCGCATAGACAGACCATCGGGGGAGGCGAAGGTTGCCCACGTCCGAGGTGCTCCACCACATCGTGGTGGAGCACCCGGCTCCCGGTGGGGCGGCGGATCAGGACGACTGGGCGCTCTGGTACAGGTTCTGGGCGTCCGTGCCGAAGTACGGGCCGTACATGGAGTTCGGGAAGAAGTTGTACTTGAAGCTGTTCACCGAGGACTGCAGGCCGGTCCCGGTGGCCTCGCTGAACTGGGTGAACCAGGGGCCTCCGCTGGAGCCTCCGGTCATGTTGCAGGTCAGACCGTGGTCATTGGACAGCAGGAAGTCGCGGGTGGTGGTGCCGCTGCAGTAGATGAACTTCTCGCCGTCGTACGGCGCCGCGGCCGGGAAGCCGAAGGAGTACATGGCCTTGTTGTAGCCGGTGTTGAAGGCCAGGCCCTGCCCGCCGACGACGTCGGTGAGCCTCTTCCCGTCCAGCGGGGCGACCACGGCCGCGCCGATGTCGTAGTTGATGTCCTCACTGGCCGTCCACTGCGGCGTGGACAGGGTCTTGGACGCGGCCCAGGTGCCGTACGGGCGCTGCCCGTCGCGGTAGCCGGGTACGAACACCCAGTTGGTGTGCCAGGCACCCTCCATCTTCACGCAGTGGCCCGCGGTGAGCACGGTGCTCTTGTTGGCACTGGTGACGGCGTTGCCGGAGCAGGACGCGGTGCGGCCCTGGTAGCTGAAGAACACCCGCCCCGCGGTCTTGGTCACCGCTCCCCCGCCGGACCAGGGTCCGCCGCTGTGCGGGAAGGCCAGGGGGCCCGCCGCCGAGGCGGGCGCGCTGGGGGCGACGACCTTCGCCTTGCCCGTGCGCGGCGCCGGTGCCCGTACGTCGGAGCGGTCGACGGAGAGGAGGTCGAGCGGGGTGGCCTCGCGCATCCGCTGCGGGGTCCAGAAGGCCAGGGCACGTTCCTGCGCCGAGAGGGTCGTCGCGCCGGAGTCCGGTGCGGCGCTCGCCGGTGCGGCGGTGACGCCGGTCGCCAGGAGTGCGGCGATGCCGGCGAGGGCGCCGAGGACGGAGCGGCGGGCGGGGATGCCGGACGGGCGGGGGCTGCGGGGTCGGCCTATCACGCGGTCTCCTTCTGCTGTGGGGGCCGGGCGGCGGGAAGCCTCCACCCGGTCAGGCAGGGGTGTCACTGCGGACGGTCAGGGGGCAGCGTGCCACCGGGAGGCCGAAATGGACAGGTGCATGTCATGACGTTGGCCGAAACCGCACGTACTCTCCACGCGGAACGGGACATCCGGACACAGAAGAACCCGGCCTCACGGTGGAGACCGGGTCCTGGGAGTGCGCGGCTGGTGTCAGAGGATGGGGCCGGAGCCGCTGGGGCCGCCCGGCTGGACGCGCCCGCGCCAGGCGCCTGATTCGACTCCGCGCTCCTCGATGTACTGCTTGAAGCGCTTCATGTCGCCCTTCACCCGGCGGTCGATGGTGCCCATCACGTCCGCGGCCTTCTCCACCGCTCCGCTGGGCTCGATGTCCATGACGAGCTCCACCCTGGTGTGGGTGTCGTCGAGGCGCTCGAAGCGGACGGAGCCCCTCTGGTGCGTGTCCCCGCTGGTCGTGCGCCATGTGACCCGCTCGTCGGCCAGCTGGTCGACGATCTCGGTGTCGAACTCGCGCCGTACCCCACCGATCTTGGTCGTCCAGTGGTTGTGGCGGTCGTCCAGCTGCCTGACCTCCTCGACGCCCTCCATGAAGTTCGGGAACTCCTCGAACTGCGTCCACTGGTTGTAGGCGGTGTGGACGGGGACGTCGACTTCCACGGTTTCCTTGATGGTGCTCATCTGAATGCCTCCGTATCTCACTGATCGACTGCAGGAGGCCCATCGGCCCACACAGGTCCGGGCCCGCAGGAGACGAGTACCCGGGATGCCCGGGTTGCCACATCGGATGTGATCAGCCGACGGCAGTGACGGAAGGTGCAGACGAGCTGTGCCGGGCGGTCGGCGTGATCAGAACCGGTCGTGCTGCTGCGGCTGCCCGTACGCCTGGCCGCTCGGGCCGCCGGTGCTCTGGGTCTGGAGCTGCTCCGCCTGCTCCTTGGTCACCTTCTGTTCCGCTCCGCAGAAGGTGCACTGCGTCAGGTACTTCGTGGAGATCGGGAACAGCGGGACGAAGAACAGGGTGAACTTCGTGATGCGCTTCCTGAGCGTGTGAGCGGCGGGGTTCCCGCACTGGCCGCACACCAGCGTCAGTATCGCCAGCTGGTAGAGGTAGCCCTTGGTGCCGAAGATGATCACGTGTTCGGTCCTTCCCGGTCGGATCTTCATCCAGTGTCCTTCATCGCGGGCACACCGGGGGTCCGGGCCCCTCGTTCGTGTGGAGAGCGCGGCGCGCGCTGGTCCAGTCGGGTGACGGCGGGGCGGGTGCCCCACGGTACGCCGATACGGTTCCGCGGTGACCTCGATCTCACCCGAAACGCAGTCCGTGCCCACCGACGACCTGGGATCCCTGGTCGTCCAGTCCTGGCGGGGCACGACCCCCGACGGGGACGTCCCCTACCTCCTGGCCTGCTCCCTCGGAGACGGCGCCAACGGTCCGGAGGGCACGTCGAAGGCCATCGAACAGCTGCTGCTGAGCGCCGGGCTGCCCCTGGGCGAGGGTCTCGTCCACGCGGTCCAGCGGCCCAGCCTGCCGGTGAGCCTGCTCGTCGTGCCCGGGTCGGCCGTCCTGACCGTGCAGCATCTGAAGTCGCAGTTCGTCCCGCCGGAGACCTGGCTGGAGGCGGTGGGCCAACTCGGCTACGCCTACCTCATCTTCACCACCCGGCCCTGGCCGCAGGGCGCCGAGCCCGGTGACGTCGCGACGCTCGCCGCCTTCACCTCCGACGAGGGCGCGATGGCCGCGGCGGCGCATGTCGTCCTGCCCGCCCGCAGTCTGCGCAGCTGAAGCGCGCACAGCCCGGGCCACGTGAGGGTGGCCCGGGCTGTGCTGTGTCCGGGGTCAGGCGGAGAGGGCCGTCAGCACCACGGACTTGGCCTCTTCCTGGACCCGGCCGAGGTGGTCGGGGCCGAGGAACGACTCGGCGTAGATCTTGTAGACGTCCTCGGTGCCCGAGGGGCGGGCCGCGAACCAGGCGTTGTCGGTGGTCACCTTGATGCCGCCGATGGCTGCCCCGTTGCCCGGGGCCTCGGTGAGCACTGCCGTGACCGCGTCCCCGGCCAGGGTGTCGGCGCTGACCTGGGCCGGGGAGAGCTTGGCGAGCAGGGCCTTCTCCTCGCGGGAGGCGGGGGCGTCGATGCGCGCGTAAGCCGGCTCGCCGAAGCGGGCCGTGAGGGCCGCGTAGTGCTCGGAGGGGGTTTTCCCGGTCACCGCCGTGATCTCCGAGGCGAGCAGGGCGAGCAGGATGCCGTCCTTGTCGGTGGTCCACACGGAGCCGTCCCGGCGCAGGAAGGACGCCCCGGCCGACTCCTCTCCGCCGAAGCCGATGGTGCCGCCCGCCAGTCCGTCCACGAACCACTTGAATCCGACGGGCACCTCGACCAGCTCCCGGCCCAGGTCGGCGGCGACCCGGTCGATCATGGCGGAGGAGACCAGGGTCTTGCCGATGCCGGTGGTGGCCGGCCAGCGGTCGCGGTGGCCGTAGAGGTAGGAGATGGCGACGGCCAGGTAGTGGTTGGGGTTCATCAGGCCGGCGTCCGGGGTGACGATGCCGTGCCGGTCGGCGTCGGCGTCGTTGCCCGTGGAGATCTGGAAGCGGTCACGCTGTTCGATGAGCGAGGCCATCGCGTACGGCGACGAGCAGTCCATGCGGATCTTGCCGTCCCAGTCCAGCGTCATGAACCGCCAGGTGGGGTCGGTGTGCGGGTTGACGACGGTGAGGTCGAGGCCGTGCTGTTCGGCGATGCGGCCCCAGTAGGCCACCGACGCCCCGCCGAGCGGGTCGGCTCCGATGCGGACGCCGGCCGCGCGGATCGCGTCCAGGTCGAGCACGCCGGGCAGGTCGGCGACGTAGGTGCCGAGGAAGTCGTAGCGGCCGGTGGTGGGGGCCGCGACGGCGCGGGCGTACGGGACGCGCCGTACGTCCTTCAGTCCGCCGCGGATGATCTCGTTGGCCCGGTCCTGGATCCAGGAGGTCGCGTCGGAGGCGGCGGGGCCGCCGCTGGGCGGGTTGTACTTGAAGCCGCCGTCGGCGGGCGGGTTGTGGGAGGGCGTGACGACGACGCCGTCCGCGAGGCCGGTGGTGCGGCCCCGGTTGTGGGCGAGGATGGCGTGCGAGACGGCCGGAGTCGGCGTGTAGCCGTCCGCGTCGTCGATCAGCACGGTCACCTCGTTGGCGGCGAACACCTCCAGGGCGGTCACGCGCGCGGGCTCCGACAGGGCGTGCGTGTCCGCACCCAGGAAGAGCGGGCCGTCGATGCCCTGACCGGCGCGGTACTCGCAGATGGCCTGGCTGGTCGCGGCGATGTGGTCGTCGTTGAACGCGGCCGCCAGAGACGATCCGCGGTGTCCGGAGGTCCCGAACGTGACGCGCTGGCCCGGGTCGTCCAGGTCCGGGCGGCGCGCGTAGTACGCGGTGACCAGCCGAGCGACATCGACGAGATCCTCGGGTCCGGCCGGACTTCCCGCTCGCTCGTGCTGCATGGGCCCGCTCCTCCGTAGGGTTGATCGTTCGCTTGCGGTCTCATCCTTCCTCGTCACCGTGGTGCCGCGCGAGAGGGGCACCACGGTGAAGGACGCAGGGGCACCACGGTGAAGGACGCAGGGGCACCACGGTGAAGGACGCAGGGGCACCGGCCCACGGAGGAGGGGGGCGGGCCGGAGCACGGGGAGGCGGCGCCACGGACCACCGGGCCCCCGGTGGCGCGCCGCGCCGCCTGCTTCCCTCGCGCCGGCACGTCCATCGCGCCGGCCGTACTCAGATCCGCCCGCCGGTGAGCCGGGTGAGGGGGCCGTGCGCCCCGCGTTCGGCGCGGCGGCCGACGGCGTAGGACGCCGCGCTCAGGGCGGTCAGGCCCGCTCCGACCCCAGCGGCCACGAGCTTGCGGTGGGCGATGACCGTCCAGGCCGTCTTCGCCGTGCTGGCGACGTGGCCGGAGGCCGTGACGACTGCCTGGCGGCCCGCCTCGACGCCCTTGGCCGCGGTCTGTGCGGCCGCCTTCGCCGTCTCGGTGGAGCGCTCCGCGCCGGACTTGGCGGCTGACGCCGCCTCACCGGCCTTGCCCGCGGCGCCCTTCGCCGCCTGGGACGCCGAGGCGGTGGCCTTGTCCGCCGTGCCGCGGGCCTTGGACTCGGCGGTCCGTACGGTGGTCGTCTTCTGATTCGCGCGCTTGTTCTCTTCAGTCATGGACACCGACTTGCCTCTGACTCCGGCGGCAAACACATTCGGGCGCGCACCGACCGGGCGGAGGTGTGCCTGAGCACCGCGCCGGAGGGGTAGGCGCATGACACAGGCAAGCCACATCACCACAGGAAGGAAGGTGCGTCATGGCCGGAATGCTGAATCGCATCAAGGAGTTCGCCAAGAGCCCGCAGGGGCGGCGGGCGGCGGAGCAGGCACGGCGGGCAGCTGCCGACCCCCGCAAGCGGGCCCAGGCCCAGCGCCTCCTCGGCAAGCTCCGGGGCCGCGGCCACTGACCGGGCACCTGTTCCTCCCGTTATCCAACTCCTCGGGCCCGTAGGTGTGTTCATGCCCGGCTTGGGCACTTGAGCCGCACCATACACACCTGAGAAGGAGCTGGTTCGATGGGCAGGGCGGGAAACGGCAGGCGGGTCTGTGCCTTAGGCGTCGCCGGAGCCCTGGCGGGGACGGTGCTGGTCGGCTGCGGCGACGACGGTGACTCGGGCGACGGCGCACAGGGCACCTCGGCGTCATCGAGCGCCGGCGCCCGGGAGCAGGGCACGCAGGCGGTGCGGTCGGCCTACGACAGGACGGCCGAGGAGGACACCGCCAAGGTGAAGCTGCGGGTGCAGACCTCGGCCCAGGGCGCCTCGCAGACCGCCGACGGGCAGGGCGCGGTGGACCTGGACGACGGCGACAGCGTCATGACGCTCACGGTGCAGGGGCAACAGATCGAGCAACGAGTGGTCGACCAGGTCCTCTACCAGAAGATGCCCAAGGGCAGTACGCCCGGCGGCAAGCCCTGGATCAAGATCGACCTGAGGAAGGTCGCCGCGCAGCAGGGCACCGGCGACCGGTCCATGAGCGATCCGGCGCAGTCCGCCGCGTACGCCAAGGCGATCACCGACAAGGACGTGACCAAGAAGGGCACGGCCACGGTCAACGGTGTGGAGACCACGCACTACCGCGTCTCCGTCGACGTCGCCGAGCTGCCCAATGGCGAGACCCTGCGCAAGCAGGTCGGCCCGACCCTGCCCATGGACGTCTGGCTGGACGACGAGGGGCGGATGCGCCGTCAGCAGATCGACATGACCCTCAAGGCCCCGGAGGCGACGCAGCGGTCCTCCGCCGACGCCTCGTCCGCGCCCGGGAAGGTCACGGTGCGCACGGTCATGGACTTCACCGACTTCGGTACCGAGGTGGAGGCGGGCGAGCCGCCGGCCGGGCAGGTCACCGACATGACCGGCAAGGCCCTGGAGCAGGGCAAGCGGCAGAGCTGACCGGGTCACCCCGCCGCACGGCCGCGGAGGCGTCGTACGAGGTCGTCTGCGGCCTGCGGCCACCCGGGGTGCTCGAAGGCGAAGCCGGCTTCCAGCAGGCGGCCGGGGACGACACGGCGGCTCTTGAGCAGCAGTTCGGTGTCCGAGCGCAGGACGAACGCGCCGAGCTCCGCCATCCAGCGGGTCGCGGGCAGGCCGACGGGGATGCCGGACGCGGCCCGCAGGGCGCGCATGAAGGCCCGCTGCGGCACGGGGCCCGGGGCGGCGAGGTTGACCGGGCCCTCGATGCCGTCCCGGGCGACGAGGAACTCGACCGCCCGGACGAAGTCCCGGTCGTGGATCCAGGACACGTACTGGGCACCACCGGCGACCGGGCCGCCGAGACCCAGCCGGGCCAGGCGCAGCAGGACGTCGAAGACGCCTCCGCGGTCCGGGCTCATCACCATGGCGGCGCGCATGGCCACCTTCCGGGTGCGCGGGGTGTCCGCGCCCTCCAGCTCGCGCTCCCAGGCCTTGGCGATGTCGACGCTGTAGCCCCAGTAGCCGGGGACATCGGGTTCGGTGCCGCCGATCACGCCGGTGGCCTCGTCGTTGGGCGCGTCGAAGCGGTGCGCGTAGACGGTCGCGGTGCTCATCTGCAGCCAGAGGCGGGGCGGTCTGCCCGCCGCGGCGACGGCTTCGCCCACGACCCGGGCGGAGTGGACGCGCGATTCCGTCATCTGCCGGAGGTTGGCGGGCGTGTAGCGGCAGTTCACGCTCCGGCCGGCCAGATTGACCACGACATCACAGCCGTCGATCTCGGCCGCCCAGGGCCCCTGGGTCGCACCGTCCCACAGCACTTCGCCGGGCCCGGCGGGGTGCCTGCTGAGCACCACGACATCATGTCCCGCAGCGCTCAGCGCGCGCTTCAGGATCGTGCCCACCTGTCCGGTGCCGCCGGGCATCACGAACTTCATGAAGGCCTCCCCCTCGCCGTGCGAGAACGACCCTAACCCACATTTGAACGTGTTCAAAAGATGGGGAGGCAGGTCTTAAGCTGCGCAGATCCGCCATCGGGCAAGATGGGGCCATGAGCGTAGTCAAGATCAACGTGCTGACCGTGCCCGCCGAGCAACGGGAGACGCTGGAGAAGCGGTTCGCCTCCCGTGCGCACGCCGTGGAGAACTCGGACGGGTTCGAGTGGTTCGAGCTGCTCCGCCCGGTGGAGGGCACCGACACCTACCTCGTCTACACGCGGTGGCGTGACGAGGAGTCGTTCCAGGCCTGGATGGAGGGGCCCATGAAGTCCGCCCACCAGGGCGGCGGCGAGGGCGGCGAGCGGCCGAAGCCGGCGGCGAGCGGCTCGACGCTGTGGTCCTTCGAGGTGGTGCAGCAGGCCGGGCCGAAGGAGGCCTGACCGGCGGCTCGACGTACGGGGTCCCCCATGCCGCGAGCATGGGGGACCCCGACGTCCCGGGGGCGTCGTGCGGCGGCTCTCAGCCCCGGCGGGAACGTGTGGGCACGGCGGTGCGGCCGACCGCGGCCGCCAGTTTGCGCAGCCGGCGCCAGTCGAGCCGCGGGGGCGCCTCGGGCACTCCGGGCCGGTTGCGCGGCACCCGCACCCGCAGGGCGCGGCGCGCGATGCGGCAGTGGACGGGGGCGGGCATGGTGAGCGCCTCGCCGTCCAGGCCGACCTCCAGCTGCGGCTCGTCGGCGTCGACGACGACGCGCTGGGCGGTGAGCACGGTGAGCCCTTCCGGGCGCGGGGACAGCAGCAGTTCGGCCGCTTCCACGGCACTGTCCACGCGGACGGCGAGCATGCCCAGCCGCCCGGAGTTGAGCCGCTCGCGCCGGCCGAATCCGAAGGGGTCGTCCATGCGGTAGGCGTTGTTACTGACCAGGACCGCCTGCGGGTCGGAGACGATGATGCCGTCGGCGGTGGCCGTCAGACGCGGGCCGCTCTGCCGGGTGAGGAGGTCGGGCAGCCGTTCCAGGGCGGCGCCCACCTTGTCCTCGCGGTAGCCGGGGCTCTGGACGACGGCCCCGTACACACCGAACGAGGCGTTGTTGACGAACGGGCGGTCGTCGGCGAACCCCAGGTCGACGCGGAGTTCGACGCCGTCGGTGAGGGCGTCGAGGCAGGTGGAGGGATCGTCCCGGTCCAGGCCCAGGTCCATGGCGAAGTGGTTGCGCGTGCCGGCGGCGATGACGAGGAACGGCAGGCCGTGTTCCACGGCGACGGCGGCGACCAGCGCCTGGGTGCCGTCACCGCCCGCGACCCCCAGGAGGTCCGCTCCGTCGGCCACGGCGGCCTTGGCCAGGGCCGTGACGTCCTGGTGCTGGTCCGGGTCGAGCAGGACGACCTGGGCGCCGAGCGCCTCGGCCTTCTCCCGCAGGTTGAACTTCTCGACCTTGCCGCCACCGGAGCGCGGGTTGAGCAGCAGGAAGGGGCGCAGTGGCGGTGGCGTGCGGTACTCCTTGACCCGCACGGACCGCAGGCCCGTGCTGCGCAGCGCGTAGCGGCCGCTCCACACCGCCCCGCACCACAGGAGCAGGGACAGGACGACCACCCACAGCAGGTTCGCCGCGGCGAAGGCCGTGACGAGGCCGGCGGGCGCGACGACGGCCAGCGCGGCGGCCGCGATGCGGACCACTCCCCGCCGTGACAGGACCCACCAGAGCGCGGCCGCGGTCAGGGCGAGTCCCGCAAGGCCCGCCACGAGCAGGAGCAGCCCTCGCAGACCGCCGGAGACGAGCGGCAGCAGAGCCGCCAGGGCGGCCGCGGCCAGAGCGCCCCTGGCCGCCCATCTCTGCCGGCGGTGAAACCGTTCGTCCATCGCCGATCCCATCTCGTCCCTCCGCTCGAAGGCCGGCGCGGGCGGATCCCCGAGACCGCGCCCGGCCATGACCATGGTGCCCGCCGACGCGTCGGCTCCGCCACTGCCGTTCCGGATGACTCCCCCGCCGCGGACCCCGTCGGACGCGAAGATCCAAGAGGGCGGAGCCACCGGTAGCGTACGCGGCCTCACGAAGGCGGTTCCGCGCGCCGGGCGGCTCGGTCCGGGACATCGAAACCGTAAAGCGATGGCGTTCGGCCTGAAGATCAGGAAGGCTCGCCCGCATGGTCTCTGTGGTGCAGAACGTGGCGATCGACTGTGCGGATGCCTACGCGCTGGCCCGCTTCTGGAGCGGGGTGACCGGCCGTCCCCTGCATCCGGAGGACCGGCCCGGCGACCGGGAGACCCAGGTGGTGCTGCCGGAGGGCCCGGTGCTGCACTTCAACCAGGTCCCCGAGGCCAAGACGGTCAAGAACCGGATCCATCTGTGCCTGCGCCCCGAGACGTCGCGCGATCAGGAGGTGGACCGGCTCCTGGGACTGGGTGCCACCTTCGTCGCCGATCACCGCAACCCCGACGGTTCGGGCTGGGCGGTCCTCGCCGATCCCGAGGGCAACGAGTTCTGCGTCCTGCGCAGTACGTCCGACCGAGCCGCCATGAGTTCCTGACCAACGGCGGAGAAGATCCTCGGCCCGCCAAGAGGTGCGGAACCGGCGGCACCGGCGAGGCCAGAACCGGCTGGGGACATCCTCGACGAGGCCAACGCGACGAGCGCAAGCTGGATTCCCGTCCGCCTCGTCGTGACCGACGAGGCGGACGAAGGAGGGACGTACGCCTTCCACGTCGCCGAGGAGGGCGAGCCGTACCCGCTGAAGACGGTGTACGAGAGCGCCGCGCAGCGCACCACCACATCGTTCAGCGGTTTCGACGAGCCGCTGAACCTGCGGGCGCCGAAGCGGGCGAGGTGCTGGGCTCCGGGAGCTGAACACCCGCGGGACGGCAGCGCTTTCCGTTGGAATCCGGGCGTCAGGCGCCCGAGTGGGACGAATCGTCACACCAGGGCTTGACGGGGCGGAGCCGGGATCGGCCTACTGGAAGGCGCAGCCGGCCGAGTCGGGGGTCTGATGGTGCGGCGACGTTGGGCAGCGGCGGTGGGTCTGGTGGCCTGCCTGCTGATGCTGCTGCACCTCGTCACCCCCGGGTTCGCGGACGAGGCGCGCTCGGCGGTGCCGGTCACGGCGGCGGCGGACGCCACGGAGCCGGGCGCGGCCCCGAGCGCCGGGGCCGAAGGGGCCGAGGAGCCCTGTCCGTGCGAGGAGGAGCCGTCCG
>NZ_WWIC01000237.1:0-15481 GCF_009872555.1 Streptomyces sp. SID5643 | reverse complement strand
GGTCAGCCCATGCCCGGTCAGCCCATGCCCGGTCAGCCCTTCGCCCAGCCGGGACAACCGCAGCCGTACCCCGGGCCGCAGCAGCCGGCTCCCGGCCGGCCGGGCCCGTATCCGCAGCAGCCACAGCAGCCACAGTCCGGCCAGCCGTACCCACCGGCCGGACAGCCGTACGCCCAGCCCGGTCAGCCCTACGCCCAGCCGGGACAGCCGCAGCCGTACCCGCAGGCCGCGGGGCAGCCGCCCTACCCGCAACCGGGGCAGCCGGGGCAGCAGCCCGGGGCCGGGCAGCCGGCGGCCCACCCCGGTCAGCCGTACGCGCAGCCGGGGCAGTCCCCGGCCGCTCCCCCGCAGCCCGGCTACGGCTACCCGCAGCCCGACGGACAGACTCCCCCGCCCCCGCCTCCGTCGCAGTAATCACCTCACCCGATCGGCCCTTTTCCCGGGGCCGATCCCCGCCCGGCCCGCGCCGTTCCGACTCGGCGCGGGCCTCGGTGCGTTCAGGGGCGAATTCCGTTGCCAGGCCCTGGCCAGGAGCGCGTCAGTGGTCTCCACCAATGAGCGCGAAAAGCTCGCCAATTCGTTATTTCCGCAGGCCACAAGGGGTGAACGCGCCGTTGACGGGCGGAGACGGCCGCTGGTACACACACATCACGCAGCTGACAGCTGATCAACCCGTCCTTCCCGTCCGAGCGATGACGCGAGGTCCGACCATGGGCACGAACGATCAGAAACGCAGCCTCCCGCACGGCCTCCGGCTCGTCGCCCTGGCCGGGGCCGCAGCGCTCACCCTCACCGCCGGTCTCGCGACCCCGCTCGATCCGGCACCCCAGCAGGCCCGGGCGGCCGACGACGGCAAGAAGGTGCTGACCGTCGCCGTGGCGCAGAGCGTGGACTCGCTCAGCCCGTTCCTCGCGGTCCGGCTGCTCAGCACGAGCATCCACCGGCTCATGTACGAGTACCTGACCAACTACGACCCGAAGGACAACCACGCCATCCCGGGCCTGGCCACCAAGTGGGAGCCGTCGCCGGACAAGCTGACGTGGACGTACACGATCCGCGACAACTCCGAGTGGTCGGACGGCCGGCAGGCCACCGCCGAGGACGCGGCGTGGACCTTCAACAAGATGATGACCGACACGGGCGCCGCCACGGCGAACGGCAGCTACGTCGGGAACTTCAGGAAAGTGACGGCCCCGAGCCCCACCAAGCTGGTCATCGAGCTGAAGAAGCCGCAGGCCACGATGGCCGCTCTGGACGTGCCGATCGTGCCGAAGCACGTGTGGGAGAAGGTCTCGGACTTCTCCGAGTTCAACAACGACAAGAGCTTCCCCGTCGTGGGGAACGGGCCGTTCGTGCTGAGCGGCTACAAGGCCGACAGCCATGTCCGGCTCAAGGCCAACAAGAGCTTCTGGCGCGGGTCACCGAAGTTCGACGAGCTGGTCTTCCGCTACTACAAGGACCAGGACGCCGCCGTCTCCGCGCTGCGCAAGGGCGAGGTGTCCTTCGTCGCCGGGTCCCCGTCGCTGACGCCCGCTCAGGCGGAGTCCCTGAAGGGTGCCGACAACATCCAGGTCAACGACGCCCCGGGCCGCCGCTTCTACGCCCTCGCCACCAATCCGGGCGCCAAGGCCAAGAACGGCAAGAAGTTCGGCGACGGCCACCCCTCCCTGCTGGACCAGCGGGTGCGCAACGCCCTGTTCCGGGCCGTCGACCGCGAGGCCATCATCGACAAGGTGTTCCGGGGCCACGCCGTCGAGGGCGAGGGCTACATTCCGCCGCGCTTCCAGGACTACTTCTGGAAGCCGTCCGCAAGCCAGAAGCTGGCCTATGACCCGGCCGAGGCGGCCCGGCTCCTCGACCAGGCCGGGTACAAGAAGAACGGCGACGGCAAGCGCGTCGGCAAGGACGGCAAGCCGATCACCTACCGCGTGCTGTGCCACGCCACCGACCCGAACGACAAGGCGGTCGGCAAGTACCTCCAGGAGTGGTGGGGCGAACTCGGCATCGGCGTCCGGCTCAACTGCCTGGACAACGTGACCGACCCGTGGCTGGCCGGCAAGTACGACCTGGCGTTCGACGGCTGGTCGGTCAACCCCGACCCGGACTTCGTGCTGTCCATCCACACCTGCGGGGCCCTTCCGGCGACCCCCGAGGACACGGGCGCGACGGACAACTTCATCTGCGACAAGAAGTACGACGAGCTCTACGCCCGGCAGCTCACCGAGTACGACCCCGCCAAACGGGCGGACATCGTCAAGCAGATGGAGTCGCGGCTGTACGACCTCGGGTACATGAACGTCATGGCGTATCCGAACGCGGTCGAGGCCTTCCGGACGGACCAGATCAAGTCGATCACGACCATGCCGGCGAAGGCGGGCAACATCTACGGCCAGGACGGCTACTGGAGCTGGTGGTCGGCGGTGCCCGCGGACTCCGGCGGGTCGTCGGACAACGCGTCGTCGACGGGCGTCGTGGTCGGGATCGTCGCGGGGGTCGTGATCCTCGGCGGGCTCGGCGCCTTCGCGGCGATGCGGCGGCGGGCCACCGCCGAGGAACGCGAGTGAAGCGGCGAGCGGGTACCCATGACCGCTGACGCGACCCCCGCGCTGGTCGAGGACAAGCAGCAGGCGGCGGCCGGGCCGCGGGTACGCAGGAGTTCCGCGTACCCGCGGTACCTGGCGGGCAAGGTGGCCGGCGCCGCCGTGTCGCTGCTAGCCGTCCTCGTGACCAGCTTCTTCCTCTTCCGGCTGATCCCCGGCGATCCGGTGAAGACCATGACGGGCGGCCGTCAGGTGTCGGCGGAGCAGCTGGCCGCCTACCGCGAGGAGTTCGGGCTCGACCTGCCGCTGTGGCGGCAGTTCACGGACTACTGCGGCAAGGCGCTCACGGGTGACTTCGGGACGTCGTACCAGTTCCGCGCCCCGGTCGTCGACAAGATCACCGAGGCGCTGCCGAACACCCTGCTGCTCACGGGGACGGCGTTCGTCCTCTACACGGCGCTGGGCATCTTCCTCGGCACGCGCTCGGCGTGGCGGCACGGGAAGCCGGCCGACCGCGTCAACACGGGCCTCGCGCTGACGCTGTACTCCATCCCGTCCTTCTGGCTCGGACTGCTGCTGATCATCGTGCTGTCGGTGGGCATCGGCCCGCTGCCCGGCATGTTCCCGACCGGCGGCATGGAGTCGGGCGGTGAGGAGGGCTTCGCATACGTCCTCGACGTGGCGCACCATCTGGTGCTTCCGGTGGTGACGCTGGTGGCCGTGGAGTACGGGCAGACGCTGCTGGTCACGCGGTCGGCGCTGCTGGACGAGATGGGCAGCGACTATCTGACGACCGCACGGGCCAAGGGGCTGCGCGACGACCTCGTCCGCCGTCGGCACGCCGTGCCGAACGCACTGCTGCCGACCGTGACCCTGATCTTCATCAACCTCGGCCGGACGGTGGCGGGCGTGATCCTCGTGGAGACGGTGTTCTCCTGGCCGGGCCTGGGCGGGCTGTTCTACCAGGCGCTGAGCGTGCCCGACCTGCCGCTCGTGCAGGGCCTGTTCTTCGTGTTCGCCGCCGCGGTGATCCTGATGAACACCCTCGCCGACCTGGTCTATCCGCTGCTGGACCCCCGGGTGGCCCGATGACGACGACGACCGGCACGGCCCCGAGCCCGCGCGCCCTGGCCCGGCAGCGCCGCCGGGCCTCCGTCGCCCGCTTCTGGCGGCAGTACCGCTCCGAACGGGCGGGGCTCTACGGCCTGACCGCGCTGTCGCTGTGCGCGCTGCTGGCGCTGTTCGCACCCCTGTTCGTCGGCTCCGACGTGAGCAGCGTGACGGACGCGCCGGGGCGTCCGATGCAGAGCCCGAGCACCGAGTTCCCGCTCGGCACCGACCAGTTCGGCCGGGACCTGCTGGGCCTGGTGATCTGGGGCTCACGGGTGTCGCTGCTGGTCGGGCTGCTCGCGGCCGTGCTGTCGGTCGCGATCGGCACCCTGATCGGGGTGACGGCGGGGCACTTCAAGGGCTGGTACGCGACGGTGATGATGCGCATCACCGACTGGTTCCTGGTCATGCCGACGCTGGTGCTGGCGATCGCCCTGGCGACCGTGATGTCCCGCTCCCTGACCACGACCGTCATCGCGATCGGTGTCACGACCTGGCCGACCACGGCCCGGCTGGTGCGCGCCCAGACCCTCGCGGTGGAGACCCGGCCGTACATCGAGCGGGCGCAGGCGCTGGGCGGCGGGCACTGGCACATCATGTCCCGGCACGTGCTGCCCAACGTGATGCCGCTGGTCCTGGCCCAGACGACCCTGATCATCTCCTCGGCCATCCTCGCGGAGGCGACCCTCGCCTTCCTCGGCCTGGGCGACCCCACGGTCGTGTCGTGGGGCGGGCTGCTCCAGGACGCGCGCGAGGCGGGCGCGGTCAGTTCCGGGGACTGGTGGTACCTGGTGCCGCCGGGCATCGCCATCGCCGTGGTGGCGCTGGCGTTCACGCTGTGCGGGCGGGCCGTGGAGTCGGTCCTCAACCCCAGGCTGGGGGTGCCGCGTTGAGTCTGCTCGACGTCAGGAACCTGACCGTGACGTACGCGGGCGGGGCGGCCGCCGTACGCGGGGTCGATCTGCGCCTGGAGGCGGGCCGCAAGCTCGGCCTCGCCGGGGAGTCCGGCTGCGGCAAGTCCACGCTGGCACTGGCTCTGCTGCGGCTGCTGCCGGCGGGCGCGCGGATCACCGGCGAGGTGCTGCTCGACGGCGAGGACGTGCTGGCCATGAAGTGGGGCCGGGTCCGGGCGGTCCGCTGGGCCGGGGCCTCCGTCGTCTTCCAGGGCGCGATGCACTCCCTCAACGCGGTGCACCGCATCGGCGACCAGATCGCCGAGCCGATCCTGCTGCACAAGAAGGCGACCCCGGCAGGGGCGAAGAGGAAGACCGGCGAGCTGCTGGAGCAGGTCGGGCTGCCCGCCGCCCGCGCCGGCGCCTATCCGCACGAGCTGTCCGGCGGCCAGCGCCAGCGCGTCATGATCGCCATGGCCCTGGCCTGCGATCCCCGGCTGATCATCGCCGACGAGCCGACGACCGCACTCGACGTGATGATCCAGGCCCAGATCCTCCGGCTCATCGAGCAGCTCGTCACGGGCCAGGACCTCGGTCTGATCATGATCAGCCATGACCTGGCGGTCCTCGCCGACACCTGCGACCGGCTGGCGGTGATGTACGCGGGCCGGGTGGTCGAGGAGGGCCCTGCCGCCCAGGTGTACGCGGACGCACGGCACCCGTACGCCCGGGCCCTGTCGGCCGCGTTCCCCCGCATCGGCGACCCGGTGTCCCGGTTCGCGCCGCAGGGGTTGGCGGGCGACCCGCCGGACCCGGCCGCGCTGCCGTCCGGGTGCACGTTCCATCCGCGCTGCCCGGTGGCGCTGGAGTCGTGCCCGGAGCAGGACCCGCTCCTGCGGACGGCGGGGCCGGAACGCCGGGCGGCGTGCGTGCTGGTCGGGCCGCCGGCGGACGCACCCCTCGGCGCCCGAGAGGAACCAGAGCCCCTGGAGGAAGCGAGGCCCGGCACGCCATGACCACATCACCCACGGCTCCCGAGGCCACCACGGCCCCGCTGCTGAGCGCCCAGGACCTCTACGTCACCTTCCCCGGACGGCACGGCGGCCCCCGGGCCCGCGCGGTGGACGGCGTCGACCTCGACATCCGCCCCGGCGAGATCGTCGCGCTGGTCGGCGAGTCCGGCTGCGGCAAGACGACCCTGGCCCGCAGCCTGCTCGGACTGGTCGAGCCGACGGCGGGCCGGGTCACCTTCGACGGCCGCCCCCTGGACTACTCCGGCCGGTCCCTCAAGGCCTACCGCAAACGCGTCCAGCTGGTCCTCCAGGACCCGAGCGGCTCGCTCAACCCCCGGCACACGGTGTACGACGCGGTCGCCGAGGGCCTGCGCATCCACGGCTACGGCGGCGACGAACGCACGGCGGTCTCCGAGGCCCTGTCCCGGGCGGGCCTGCGCCCCCCGGAGCGCTTCTTCCTGCGCTACCCGCACGAACTGTCCGGCGGACAGCGCCAGCGCGTCGTCATCGCCGGGGCGCTCGTCCTGGAACCCGAACTCCTCGTCGCCGACGAGCCGGTGGCGTCCCTCGACGCCTCGGTGCGCGGCGAGATCCTCGCCCTGCTGCTCCGGCTGCGCGCCGAACTGGGCCTGTCCGCGCTGGTGGTCACGCACGATCTGGGCCTGGCGTGGAACATCGCGGACCGGGTCGCCGTGATGTACCTGGGCCGGATCGTGGAAACGGGCGCGGTGGAACAGGTCCTGACGGCACCGCGGCATCCCTACACGCAGGCCCTGCTGTCGGTCCTTCCGGAGGCCCCGGGCGCCCCGGTCGTCCTCACCGGCGAGCCCCCGGATCCGTCCCGTGTCCCGCCCGGCTGCCGCTTCCACGCCCGCTGCCAGATCCTGGCGGGTGGAGAGGCGGAGCGGGCGGGCGTGGCGGACGCGTGCCGGCACCAAGACTTGGCGGTGCTGAGCGGGAGCGGGACATCGCAGGTGGCTTGCCACTGGGCAGCTGCAGATGCGCCCCAGAGGGGCGCGGGGAACCTCGCGACAAGCCCCCACACACCCGCAGACGGCCCACAAGGAGACTAGGCAGCCCCCTCAGCCGCCACCAACTCCCTGCACTTCTCGACGTCCTGCCCCATCTGAACCAGCAGCGCGTCCAGCGTCTCGAACGTCGCCTGCCCCCGCACGAACGCCAAGAAGTCGACCGCGACATGCAACCCGTACAGATCGAGCCCGACCCGGTCGATGGCATACGCCTCCACCGTCCGCTCGGTCCCCTCGAACTGCGGGTTCGTGCCCACGGAGATCGCCGCCGGCATCGCCTCGCCCTGGGCGTGCAGCCAGCCGGCATACACACCGTCGGCCGGGACGGCCGTGTGCGGCAGCGTCTCGACGTTGGCCGTCGGGAAGCCCAGTTCGCGTCCGCGCTGGGCGCCCCGGACGACGACGCCCTCCACCCGGTGCGGCCGGCCGAGGATCTCCGCCGCGCCCTCGACGTCGCCCTCGGCGACCAGCCGCCGCGTCAGCGTGGAGGAGAACGGCTCGCCGCCGCCCGCCGCGCCGGTCACGTACAGGTCGACGACCTCGACCTCGAAGTCGTAGGTCTTGCCCTGCGCGGCGAGGAACTCCACGTTTCCGGCGGCCTTGTGGCCGAAGCGGAAGTTGGGGCCCTCGACGACCGCCTTGGCGTGCAGCTTGTCGACCAGGACCTTGACGACGAAGTCGGCCGGGGACAGCTGCGAGAACTCGGTCGTGAAGGGGAGGATGAGCACCGCGTCCACACCCAGGTCGGCCATGAGTTCGGCGCGGCGGTGGTGCGGGGCGAGCAGCGGCGGGTGGCTGCCGGGGCGGACGACCTCGCTCGGGTGCGGGTCGAAGGTGACGACGACGGCGGGCACGCCCAGCTCCCGGGCGCGGTCCACGGCATGCCGGATGATCAGCTGGTGCCCGCGGTGCACTCCGTCGTAGGAGCCGATGGTGACGACGCTGCGCCCCCAGTCCTGGGGGATGTCCTCCAAGCCACGCCAGCGCTGCACTGTGCCTGCTCCTTGTCGAAAGCTCGTCGAACCCGTGTCCGGTCGGTTGTCCGTGATTGCCTCGTGCGCAGGTCTAAGGGTGCCATGCCGGGTGCCTCCTGCCCGCATCGGCATGGGGGCTGTGACAGGGCGCACGACACCGCACTGCGGCCCGGCGCCCCGAGGCCGGTCACACGGGCACGCCCGCGCCCGCCAGGTTCTCGATCATCCGGTGGGAGCTCGGCCCGACCAGCGCCGCCCACTCCTCGGGCGCCTCGGCCAGCCAGGCGGCCGCGCGGGCTGCGAAGCCGGGCACGTGCCGGCCCAGGTCGACCAGGGCACGGTCGAAGCGGGTGGCGCCCTCCGGGGTGCGCACGAGGAGCAGTCCGATGCGGTGGACGAGGTCGCGCAGGTCGTCCCCGCCGTTGCGGGCGGCGGCGTGCAGGAGCGCGTCCAGGACGTCGGTGTCGTGCTCGCGGGAGAGGAGCGCCTCGCGCAGTTCACGGCGCAGCGGACGCGAGGCGGGGATGCCGGGCGGGGTGAGGACGGCGGCCAGGGCGCAGCGCAGCCGCACCGGGCCCTCCTCCAGCAGGCCCGTGATCAGCGGCAGGAGCACGGGCCGGGCGGCGGGGCCCCGGTCGAGCCGCTGGTCGGCGTACGCGGCGGTGTGCCCGGCGAGTTCCGGCCGCAGGGCGGCCGCCCGGCACACCACTGCGGCGACCCGCCGGGCCAGGCCGGGCGGGGCGGCGTCGGCGAGCGCCCGCAGGGCCTCCTCCCCGTCCGGCCGCTCCAGGCGGGCCGCGAAGGCCCCGAGGACCGGCTCGGGGTCGGTCAGGAGGGCTCCGGCCAGCGCGTCCGGTGAGAACCGCGGGTCGCCCGCCGCGAAGTGCTCCAGCGCCCGCGGGAGGTAGCGGGCCCGGGTGTGGGGGTCCTGGACGAGGAGGGCGAGGGCGCCGCCGTGCAGGGCACGGTCGGCGGGCCGGGCGAGCAGGGTGAGGGCCGCGTAGCGCAGGAGGGCGCGGTCGCCTCCGGTGCTCACGTGCGGCGCGACGCGCAGTCCGTGCGCCACGGCGGCGCTCCGCCGCACCGGCCGCTCGTCGCGCGCCCACCGGTCGACGGCCCGGCACACGCCCGACGGCTCCTCCTCGGCCAGCACGGCGAGCAGTTCGTCGGCCCGCCGGTGCGCACGGTCGACGAGCACGTCCGTCAGAGCGTCCAGGGTTCCGTGGCGGTGGGTGTGGAGGAGCGCCTGGGCGGCCGTGGCCACGGTCGCGTGCGGGGTGGCGGGCAGCGGCTGCTCGTCGTCGAACCAGCGGGCGAGCTGCGGTTGCACGGCCGCGGGGTCGGCGGCGAGGAGTCCGGCGACGGCGTCCAGGAAGCGGGGTCCGGCCTCGCACGGCGGCCCGTCGGCGTGGACCAGCCGCCGCAGCAGGGCGCAGCGGGCCTCCTCCGGGAGCCTGACGCCGGTCCAGAAGGCGGGCCCGAGCTCCTCCGGGACGGGCCGCTCCTGCCGCCGCCAGGCCACGATCCGGTCGGCGAGCAGCCGCAGCACCTCCGTGTACGGCGCCGCGTCGGGCAGGGCCGACAGCGTCCCGGCGAGCAGCCGGGCGGCCCACCAGGAGTGCGGGTCGGCGTCCAGGGCGTGCACCAGGTCGGCAAGGCGGGAAGCCAGTTGACCGGGGCTGTGCCGGCGGCCGAGGTAGAGCAGGGCCTGGACGACCGGCCCGATGCGGTGGTGCGGCACGGGATCGGACTGCGCGTCCTCGTCCTCGGCTCGGTGGACGAGGGCGTGCAGGGCTTCGTCGAGGTCGAGATGCATGCCCTGGAGCCAGTCGGCGAGCCCTTCGTGCGCGAAGCGGTAGCCGGGGCCGGCGGGCACGAGCAGGCCCTCGGCGAGCACGGCCGACGCCCAGCCGCTGCCTCCGCCGAGCCGCGCCGGGGCGGTCCCCCACGGGAACACGTCCGCGAAGACCTCCGGGTCCAGGTCCGCCGGCCCCGGGCCGAGGCTGCGCCGGGCGGCCTCGTGCACCTGCCCGGCGACCTTCGCGGCCAGACGGCGTACGGCGGTGCCGTGCAGGCCGTCGCCTGCGGCCAGGCGCTGGGCGATCCGCAGCGACATCAGGTCGAGGTAGGCCGCGAAGACGTCGTTCCGGTCGACCGCTGCCCCCTCGGGGGGCTCGGTGAGGGCCGCCCGGACCTCGGCGAGCAGACCGAGGGTGAGGGGGTGCCGGGCGTCGGCCGGGGCGAGGGCGTGATCGCCCAGGCCGTGGCGCCGGTGCGCCTCCCGCGCCTCGCTCTCGGTGAGGTCGCCGAGACCCAGGCACGGCTGCGCGGGAAAGGGCGCGCTCTCCCAGTACTCCGCCCGGCACGCCACCACCAGCCGGGCTCCCGTCTCCCGCAGCCACCGCGTGGTCCCGTCCATCCAGTCGGCCGGACGGCGGGCCAGGGCCGGGGGCATCTCCTCGGGGCCGTCGAGCAGGAGCAGCAGCGGGCGGCCCTCGGACCGGGCCAGGTGGGCCAGGAGCTCGGGCGTGATGTCACCCGGGCCGGCCGGGGCGGAGGCGGCCACGGCGGGGGCGGCCCGGTTCAGCGCCCGGTGGGCCGCGTCCGCCACCGACGCGTCGCCGTCCCGCAGTTCACTGCCGCGCAGCCAGAGCGTGGGCTGCCCGTCCCGCCGGCGGCGCGCGGCGAGCGCCGCGAGTTCCGTCGTACGACCGCTGCCCGGTGGGCCGACGAGGCCGAGCACGGTCGCAGGGCCGCCCGCGAACGCGTCGATCCCGGCCGCCACGGCCGCCCGTTCGACCGGTTGCGGGACGCCGGTTCCGCCGGGCGGTCCCTCCAGGGCCACCGAGGCGGCGGTCAGGTCCAGCACCCCGGCCAGATTGAGGTCCGCGCCGTAGGCGGGAACCGTCGCCGCGTTCTCCGCGAGGACGCCGGCCAGCGGCTGCGCGGCACCGGCGAGCCGGGAACGCAGGGGTACGGCGAATCCGACGTCGCGGTGATCGGAGCTGAGGGCGGTGCCCAGCACCCCCACCACGGCGCCGGTCCCGGCGTCGAGCACCGGGCCGCCGGCCGCCCCGCCGCCCAGCCGCAGCGCGTCCCGCCCCGCCGTGCCGACCGCCAGTTCCAGCGCGGCGTCGAGGCGGTGGAAGCGGTCCGTGGCCGCGTACGTCACCGAGGTCGAGCCCAGCAGCCGTGCCTCGCGCCAGCCACCGGCTGCGATCCGCACGTAGGTGCCGGTCCTGGCCCCCTCCCGCACGGTGACGGGCAGCGGCGGCACACCGAGCCCCTCGGTCCGTACGAGGGCCAGGTCCAGCTCGGGCAGTGGGGTGACCGCGTCGGCGGACACGACCCGGCGGCGGTCGCCGGCGCCGTACAGGACGAGCCGGGGCAGGCCGTCGACGGCCTCGTGGCTGGTGATCAGCGTGCCGTGGTGGTCGGCCAGGAAGCCGGTGCCGCGGGGGCGGCCGGCCAGGTCGTGGATGCGGACGAGGGCATCGCCGGGGACCGCCCCGTCCTCGTGCCGTACTGGTCCGGGGAGGTCCGTGGAGCCTTGTGGGCTGTCGTCCGTCTCCCGGGACCGGTTCCGCGACGCCATCGTCGAGCCTCCCCGCCGTACACCCGTGCCCTCGTGTTCGACAGTAGGGGCGGGATGATCAGCGGGACAGATCGCTCTGCGAAAGCGCCCCCTTCCGCTCCCCCGGTTCACTCCGAGCGCCCGCACGGACGGGTGAAGGACCGGGGGCGGCTGGATACACCCTAGGGGTGGGGGAACCGAGGGGGGACCGTGGAGCGGCGGCAGTGGAGGTACCCCGTGGCTGCCGCTCCACGGGCGGAGACCGGGCCCCGGTTCCTCCCGTCAGGCGAAGACGGCCAGGCTCTTGGCCTTGCCCCGGTGCTCCTCCACCAGCGCGAGGAAGCGGCCCTCCGGGTCGAAGACGGCGACCGGGCCGGAGCCCGCGTACGTCTCGGGCATCTCCAGCCGCACGCCGTTGGTGAGCAGCTTGGCCCGGCGGGCGTCGACGTCCCAGCGGGGGAACGCTGCCGCGGCGGCGTCGGCGATGGGCATCACGGTCAGCTCCTGCTGGAGCTGGTCGAGGGTGCGGGCCGCGTCCAGCTTGTAGGGGCCGACGCGGGTGCGGCGCAGTGCGGTGAGGTGACCGCCGACGCCCAGGCCGGCGCCCAGGTCGCGGGCGAGGGCGCGGATGTAGGTGCCGGAGGAGCAGACGACCGAGACGACCAGGTCGAGGACGGCCGTGCCGTCGTCGGCGACGGCGTCCCGCACGTCGTACACGCCGAAGGACGAGACGGTGACCGGCCGGGCCGGGATCTCGAACTCCTCGCCCTCCCGGGCCCGCTTGTACGACCGCACGCCGTTGATCTTGATGGCGCTGACCTTGGACGGCACCTGCATGATGTCGCCGGTCAGCGCGGCGATGCCGGCGTCGATGGCGTCGCGGGTGACCTCGGAGGCGTCCACGGAGGAGGTGATCTCGCCCTCGGCGTCGTCCGTGAGGGTGTTCTGCCCGAGCCGGATGGTGCCCAGGTACTCCTTCTCGGTCAGCGCGAGGTGGCCGAGGAGCTTGGTGGCCTTCTCGACGCCGAGGACGAGGACGCCCGTCGCCATCGGGTCGAGGGTGCCGGCGTGCCCGACGCGCCGCGTTCTGGCGATGCCGCGCATCTTGGCGACGACGTCGTGCGAAGTGAAGCCCGACGGCTTGTCGACGATGACAAGGCCGTCGGGCGTGGTGTGCTTCTGGGTCATTCTGCGCCGGTGTCCGTCTCGTCGTCCTCGTCGGGCTTGCGGTACGGGTCGGCGTCGCCGGCGTACTTGGCGCCCGCGGACGCCTCGCGCACCTTCTCGTCGGACTGGCGCGCCTTGTCGAGGAGGTCCTCGATGGTGCGGGCGTTGTCCGGGAGGGCGTCCATGACGAAGGCCAGGGTCGGCGTGAACTTCACACCCGCGGCCCGGCCCACCTCGGAGCGCAGGATGCCCTTGGCGCTCTCCAGGCCGGCGGCGGCCGCCGCGCGCTCCTCGTCGTCCCCGTACACCGTGTAGAAGACGGTCGCCTCCCTGAGGTCGCCCGTGACCCGGGTGTCCGTGATGGTGACGTGCGAGCCGAGCCGCGGGTCCTTGATCCCGCGCTGCAGCTTCTGGGCCACCACCTCTCGGATGAGGTCCGCCAGCCTCTTGGCACGCGCGTTGTCGGCCACTGGTCCGTCTCCTTAAGTGCTTACTTGTTGCTTCAGTCTTCGTCGCTGTGGAGCCTGCGTCGAACCGAGAGCAGTTCGACTTCGGGCCGCCCCGCGACGAGCCGCTCACAGCGGTCCAGGACGTCGGTGAGGTGTCCCGTCTCCCCCGAGACCACCGCGAGCCCGATCTCGGCCCTGCGGTGGAGGTCCTGGTTCCCCGTCTCGGCCGCGCTCACCCCGTACTTGCGCTGGAGCTCGGCGACGATCGGACGGATCAGAGAGCGTTTCTCCTTGAGCGAGTGGACGTCGCCGAGGAGCAGATCGAAGGACAGAGTCCCCACATACATGTGTGTATCCGGATGTCCCGCCGGTTCGGGGTACGGGCGCCACGCTTCGACGCCGATACGGGAACCGTACACGCAACGGCCGGGGCCGATCGACGGAATAACTCCCGCCGACCGGCCCCGATCGTGACTCAGGTCAGACGCGCGGCTTCTCGCGCATCTCGTACGTCGCGATGACGTCGTCGACCTTGATGTCGTTGAAGTTGCCGAGGTTGATACCGCCCTCGAACCCTTCGCGGATCTCGGTGACGTCGTCCTTGAAGCGACGCAGGCCCTCGATGTTGAGGTTCTCCGCGACCACCTTGCCGTCGCGGATGAGGCGCGCCTTGGTGTTGCGCTTGACCTCGCCGGAGCGGATGAGGACACCCGCGATGTTGCCCAGCTTGGACGACTTGAAGACCTCGCGGATCTCCGCCGTACCGAGCTCGACCTCTTCGTACTCCGGCTTGAGCATGCCCTTGAGGGCCGCCTCGATCTCCTCGATCGCCTGGTAGATGACCGAGTAGTACCGGACGTCGACACCCTCGCGCTCGGCCATCTGCTGCGCACGCCCGGCGGCGCGCACGTTGAAGCCGATGACGATGGCGTCGGAGCCCATGGCCAGGTCGATGTCGGACTCCGTGACCGCACCGACGCCGCGGTGCAGGACGCGGATGTCGACCTCTTCGCCGACGTCCAGCTGGAGCAGCGAGGACTCCAGCGCCTCGACGGATCCGGAAGCGTCACCCTTGATGATCAGGTTCAGCTGCTGGACCTCGCCGGCCTTCAGCACCTTGTCCAGGTCCTCCAGCGACACGCGGCGCGTGCGCTTGGCGAACGCGGCGTTGCGCTCACGGGCGGCGCGCTTCTCGGCGATCTGACGGGCCGTACGGTCCTCGTCGACCACCAGGAAGTTGTCGCCCGCACCCGGGACGTTGGTCAGGCCCAGGACCTGAACCGGCGTCGAGGGACCGGCCTCGGCGACGCTGTTGCCGTTGTCGTCGTGCATCGCCCGCACGCGGCCGTACGCGTCGCCGACCACCATGGTGTCGCCGACCCGCAGGGTGCCGCGCTGGACGAGGACCGTCGACACGGCACCGCGGCCGCGGTCGAGACGGGACTCGATCGAGATGCCCTGCGCGTCCTGGTGCGGGTTGGCCCGCAGGTCGAGCGAGGCGTCGGCCGTGAGGATCACGGCCTCCAGCAGGGAGTCGATGTGCAGACCCTGCTTGGCGGAGATGTCGACGAACATGGTGTCGCCGCCGTACTCCTCGGCCACCAGGCCGTACTCGGTCAGCTGACCGCGCACCTTGGTCGGGTCGGCACCCTCGACGTCGATCTTGTTGACCGCGACGACGATCGGGACCTCGGCCGCCTTGGCGTGGTTGAGCGCCTCGACCGTCTGCGGCATGACGCCGTCGTTGGCCGCGACGACCAGGATCGCGATGTCCGTCGAGCGCGCACCACGGGCACGCATGGCGGTGAACGCCTCGTGACCCGGGGTGTCGATGAAGGTGATCTTGCGCTCTTCTTCGTTGACCTCGGTCGCGACCTGGTAGGCACCGATGTGCTGGGTGATGCCGCCGGCCTCGCCCGCGATGACGTTCGTCTTGCGGATGGCGTCGAGGAGCCGGGTCTTACCGTGGTCGACGTGACCCATGACGGTGACGACGGGCGGGCGGACCATCAGGTCCTCCTCGTCGCCCTCGTCCTCGCCGAACTCGATGTCGAAGGACTCCAGGAGCTCGCGGTCCTCCTCCTCGGGGCTGACGATCTGAACCGTGTAGTTCATCTCGTCGGCGAGGAGCTGCAGCGTCTCGTCGGAGACGGACTGCGTGGCCGTGACCATCTCGCCGAGGTTCATCATGACCGCGACGAGCGACGCCGGGTTGGCGTTGATCTTCTCCGCGAAGTCGGTGAGGGAGGCACCGCGCGACAGGCGAACGGTCTCGCCGTTGCCGCGAGGCAGCATCACACCGCCGACCGACGGGGCCTGCATGGCCTCGTACTCCTGGCGCCTCTGCCGCTTCGACTTGCGGCCACGACGCGCGGGACCACCGGGACGACCGAAGGCACCCTGCGTGCCACCACGGCCGCCGGGACCGCCGGGACGGCCACCGAAGCCGGGACGGCCACCGCCGCCGGGACCACCGGGACGACCGGCGAAACCGCCGCCACCGCCACCGGGACCACCGGGACGACCGGCGAAACCGCCACCGCCGCCACCGGGACGACCGGCGAAGCCGCCGCCACCCGGACGACCGCCGCCGCCACCGGGACGACCGCCGCCACCGGGACCGCGGCCACCGGGGCCACCGCCGCCGGGACGCGGGCCGGCAGCAGGACGCTGCGGCATCATGCCGGGGTTGGGACGCGGGCCACCGGGACCGCCGCCGGGACGCGGACC